>NZ_LZMM01000026.1:0-76019 GCF_001665945.1 Kocuria sp. ICS0012
GGGGCCCCCCCCCCCCCCGCCCCGCCCCCCCGGACCCCCCCCCCCCCCCCCACACGCGCGCGGCCCCGCCAACGACCTGCAGATCGTGCGCGCACAGTAGGCGCTGTGGTGCCCGGGGGGTGGCGCCGGGGGCACGATGCGAACCAGGGTGCAGGCCCCGCTACCCGGCCTCCGCGTGCGGTTGCTCAGTAGTGGTAGCGCGCTTGCAGGATGATGAGATCGTCACCCACGACCATGTAGACCAGCCGGTGTTCGGCAGTGATTCTCCTCGACCACGCGCCTCTGCCTCCGGTGCATCCTGGCGTGAGTGGCCGGGTACGACGTCCGGACAGGGCCGGGACCGATGCCCGGATCAATCGATCTCTTCGCCGGCGAGGGCCTTGGCGGCCAGGCGCTCCTCCTCACTGACCTCCCACACCTCGTAGGCGGCGTGCAACGCCAGCAGGATGATCAGACATCCGAGGACCAGGTCCGGCCCTCCCGAGCCCGTCCATGCGGTGATCAAGGCCATGACGATGATCGCCACGTTCACTAGCACGTCGTTGCGGGCCGAGAGGAACGCGGCGCGGCCGAGGGAGCCGCCGTGGTTGCGGACGCGGGCGATGACGAGAGCACTCGTCCCGTTGATGACAATGGCGCCGAGCGAGGCGAGGACGACGGGCAGCACGTCCGGTGCCACAGGCTCGGCGAACCGCTGAGCTGCTTCCCATGCCGCGAACGCGGCCGGAGCGAGGATCACGACGGCCATGACCTTGCCCATGACGGCGCGCTTGGCCAGGGCCCAACCGAGCGCCACGAAGATCAACAGGTTGATCGAGGTGTCCTCGAGGAAGTCGACACTGTCGGCCAGCAGCGACACCGACCCTGAACCGAGCGCGACGAAGAACTCGACGAAGAAGTACCCGAAGTTCAGGAGGGCGACCGTGAGCACAGCTCGACGGACCCGGGGTGCATCGAAGGCGCCGGGCGCCTTCCCCGGGTTCTCGTCCGGTTCACTGGGAGCATTCATGGGCACAATTCTCGTCATTGGCTCTCGGGGTCGCCCCGGGGCCAGCGGGTGATCCGGATGGCCTGGGCGGCGTGGGGACATCGATGCCGGTCTCGACCCCCGACGGGCGAGCCGCCTGCGGGGTCTCTCGTCAGGGCCGGAAACGTCTCGGCCGCCGCTGGCACCGCGAGCAGCGATACGAGGAACGGTTGGCGAAGCGCTCACGCACGATGACGCCGTCGTCCCCGCCGGCCTCGCAGCGAGGGCACGGCTGGCCCGCACGGCCATAGGCGTTGAGTGACCGGGAGAAGTACCCGGACTCGCCGTTGACGTTGACGTACAGCGAGTCGAAGCTCGTGCCGCCCGCGTCCATCGCGCGACGCATGACCTCCTGGCACGCCGCCACGAGTGTGTATGTGCGCGGCGCGGTCATGGTCTCGGTGGGCGCGGCCCAGTGCAGGCGCGCCGCCCACAGCGCTTCGTCCGCGTAGATGTTGCCGATCCCGGAAATCAGCCCCTGGTCCAGCAGCGCGCGCTTGAGCCCGGTCCGACGACGCCGCAGCGCCGCGTGGAAGGCCGCGACGTCGAAGAGCGGATCCAGCGGATCGCGCGCAATATGCACGGCGTGTTCCGGGACCGTGCCGTGGCCGTCCGACGCGGGCACCAGACGATCCAGCAGCATTCCACCGAAGATCCGCTGGTCCACGAACCGCAGTTGCTCTGGCAACGGCTGCCCGGACTCGTCGAGCGCCGGGGACAGCTCCAGCCGGATGCGCTCGTGGCGCGGCCTGGGGTGTTCCGGGGAGGACACGAGCAGTTGCCCGCTCATCCCCAGGTGCACGAGCAGTGCGCGGGAAGGTTCTGACCCATCCGCAGCGCGCACGGGCAACCACAGGAACTTGCCGCGCCGGCACGCGTCGACAACTGTCAGCCCGGTCAGTTCGCGACGGAAATCCTCCGGGCCGTCGGTGTGACGCCGCAGGGACCGGGGGTCCACGACCTCCACGCTCTCCACGGTGCGCCCCACGACCCAGCGGGCGACGCCGCGGCGCACCACTTCCACTTCGGGCAACTCAGGCACGGCGCGCTCAGTTCTCGGTGGCGAAACGTTCGACGATCGCCTCGCACGCGACCGCGGCGGCCGCGCGTTCGGCGGCCTTCTTGGACGTCCCCTCGCCGTGTCCCAGGACATCACCGTGCACGACGACGTCCGCGGCGAAGCGACGCGCGTGGTCCGGGCCGGTGCCCTCGACCTCGTAGCGCACGGTCCCCAGCTCGTACTGGGAGGCGAGTTCCACCACGCGGGTCTTCCAGTCGCGGCCCTCGTGCAGCACGCGGGTGTCCTCGAGCAGGGGGACGATCAGTCGCAGCACGAGATCGCGCGCGGGCAACGGCCCACACGCCTCGTAGACGGCGCCGATCAGGGCCTCGGTGGTGTCCGCGAGGATGGAGGCCTTCTCGGCCCCGTGCGTGCGGATCTCGCCCTTGCCCAGGCGGATGTGGGGGCCGAGGCCGAGGGTCTTGGCGACCCCGGCGAGCGCGCGGGCGGAGACCACGGATGCCCGCAGTTTCGCGAGGCTCCCCTCGTCCCACTCGGGATAGCGGTGGAAGATCTCGTCCGTGACCGCGAGCTGCAGGACCGCGTCCCCCAGGAACTCGAGGCGTTCGTTGTGGACTTCCCCGGGATGCTCGTACGCGTACGAACGATGTGTGAGCGCAATGCGAAGCGTCTCGGTGTCGAGGTCGACACCGAGACGCTCAAGCAGTTCGCCGGGATCCGGCAAAATGGTCACCTTACGCGTCAGCGACCTTGCGACCCTTGTACTCGTAGAACAAGGGGGTGCCGGCGGAATCGGAGACCAACTTGGCCTGGTGCGGCAGGCTGTAGCTGACCTTGCCGTTCTCCACGGTCTTCACCAGTTTGGGGGCTTGCGCCTTCCACTGGGAGCGGCGCATCCGGGTATTCGCGCGGGACATTTTCCGCTTGGGAACAGCCACGGCTATCTCTCTTCTCTCGTGTCGGTTGTCGGCTCCGACGCCTGCGGATCCCCCGATTCGGTCATCAGCCCCTGCAGGGCGGACCAGCGGGGATCCAGGACGTCGTGGTGGTGGTCCGGGTCGTTCTCGAGCCGTGCGCCGCACTGGGCGCACAGGCCCGGGCAGTCAGCCCGGCACACCGGTTGGAACGGCAGTTGTGTGATCACTGCGTCCCGAAGCATCGGTTCGAGGTCGATCTCCTCGTCCCGCACTTCATACACTTGCTCGTCCTCGACGTTCTCGTCACCCTGGGGGGACGGATCGAAGACGAAAAGTTCTTGCACGTCGACCGGTAGTTCGTAGTCGATGGGGTCGAGGCATCTACTGCATTCCCCGTGAACGCTCACGATCACGGTTCCGGACACCAGAATACCGTCGTGGACGGATTCCAGGCGCAGCTGCAGATCCATGGGCGCGCCCTCCGGCGAGCCGATGAGCGCCGTACCGAAGTCCTTCGGTGCGGGTGCCTCGACATCCAGGGTTTCCATGGTCCCCGGTCGGTGTTCGAGATCCCTGACGTTGAACGTGAGAGCTGAACTGTTGCGGTGATTCACGAAACTCCTGGCTAACGACACTGGCCGACAGACCACCTTAGCATGCCGACCCTCGTCGGTTCATCCCACGGGCCCCGTCCGGATGTCCTCCGGACGCACGGCCGTGGCATCCGCGGGCTCTCGCCGGGCGACGGCCCGCCCGATCAGCGGCGCGGTGAGACCATGCAGCATCACGGAGCAGAACACGACCATGACCACACTCTCCAGGATGATCCCGATCTGCGTATCGATCCCGCGCGGATCCAGCCACGCGATCGTGGCGCGTTCGGGCCAGGTCGCTCGGGACCAGGACGCAGGCCAGCACGAGGCACAGGGACAACCGGACGTCCGGCAGCAGGTACATGGCGGCGAAGAACACCGCGATGAGACTGAGGGGCAGGGCCAGGAACAGCACGCGCAGCACCGGGGTGCGGCTGCGACGCGGGGCGTCGCGGATGTCCAAAGCGTCCATGAACAGCAACACGGACAGGATCACTTCCACGGTGCGTTCCACCGAGGTGCTGGTCAGGGACTCGATCAACGGGGTCGAGCTCTACCACCCCGCGGCCATGCCCGACCTGGCAATTCCGCCGGGCCCCTCAGTGCCGTTCGATGGCCCGCAGGACGGGGTCGGGAACGAACGACGCGACGTCGCCCCCGAGTGCCGCGACCTCCATCACGAGGGACGAGGACACGTGCAACAGGGACGGCTCCCCCGGCAAGAACACCGTCTCCACGCCCGTGAGGGAACGGTTCATGGTGGCCATGGGCAGTTCGTAGTCGTAGTCCGCGCTGTTGCGCAGCCCCTTGATCAGGGCCACCGCCTCCCGGCGCTCCGCGTAGTCCGCGATCAGCCCCGACGCGAGCGGTTCCACGACCACGGCCGGTTCGTCCGCGAACACCTCGCGCACCAGTTTGATCCGGGTGTCCTCGCTGAAGCGGTGGGTCTTGTTGGGGTTCGTGGACACGGCCACGATCACCTCGTCGAACAGGCGGGCAGCGCGGTGGATCACCGCGCAGTGTCCCAGGTGCAGCGGGTCGAAGGACCCCGGGCAGATGGCGCGTCGCATGGCACCACCCTAGCGGCAGGGGTTCCTAGACTGGGCCCATGATCGCAGACGCTCACGACCACTCGCCCGCGGCCGCACCCCGCGCCGATCCCGCCCGGGAGCTGTCCCGCGCCCAGCCGTGGCAGCGCATGGCCGCAGGCGGCGGGCTGCTGGATCCCTCCGGGGCCCTCCGTTCCACGGTCTTCGAAGAGATGACGGCGCTCGCCACGCGCACCGGCTCGGTGAACCTCGGTCAGGGGTTCCCGGATTTCGCGCCGCCGCAGCCCATGGTCGACGCCGCGGTGGCCGCCCTGCACACCGGGCACCACCAGTACGCGCCCATTATCGGCGTCCCCGCACTGCGCCAGGCGGTGGCTAAGCACCAGCGCGACCACTACGGTCTGCACCTCGACCCCGATTCGCAGATCGCCGTGAGCGCGGGCGCGACCGAGGGCATGACCGCGGCGCTGTTGTCCGTGCTGCAGCCCGGGGACGAAGTGGTCATGTTCGAGCCGCGCTATGACCTCTACGGCGCGGCCGTGGAATTCACCGGCGCCACGCCCGTTCCCGTCCCCCTGCTCCCCCCGACCTTCACGCCGGACCCGGACGACGTGCGCGCCGCGTTCTCCCCCCGCACCCGCGCCGTGATACTCAACGACCCGCACAACCCCACGGGCACGGTGGCGTCCCGCGAGTTCAAGGAACTGCTCGTGGAGCTCGCCACGGAGTTCGACGCCGTGATCGTGACCGACGAGGTGTACGAGCACCTCCGGTTCGCCGGGCCCCATGAGCCCATCGCCTCCCTGCCCGGGGCTGCGGAGCGCACCCTGAGCGTGTCCTCCGCGGGGAAGACGTTCTCCGCCACGGGCTGGCGCGTGGGCTGGGTGAGCGGCCCGCCCGAGCTGATGCGCGGGGTCATCGCCGTGAAGAGCTATCTTTCGCACAGCGCGGCCGCCCCGCTGCAGCACGCCGTGGCCCATGCACTGAGTTTCCCGCCCGCGTTCTACGATGCGCTGCTCGAGGACTACCGCGAGCGCCGAGACGTGCTCGTGGCCGGGCTGCGGGAGGCCGGGCTGACCCCGCCGGTTCCCGAGGGCACGTTCTTCGCGGTCGCGGACGTGAGCGATCACTACGCGCTCGCCGGGGTGGACAACGCCACGGACCTCGGCCGGCACTGGGCCGAGAACGCGGGTCTGGTGGGCATCCCGGTCTCGGCGTTCGCGGGTCCCGCGAACCGGGGGCTGTACGCGGACTGGCTGCGGTTGGCGTTCTGCAAGCGCACGGACGTGCTGCGCGGGGCCATGGCGGGACTCGCCGCCGCGGTCTGACAGGCCGTTACCGGGCGCCGACGGCGGCGCGCTCGGCCTCGCGCAGCTCCGGCTCGCGAGGTGCCTGAGCCGGTGCAGCTGACCAGGTCGACCGCGCAGGGGCCCGGGTCGACGACGCCCGGACCGGGGTGCCGCCGAGGTCAGTCCGCGTCCGAGGCACCGGGCGCGTCGTCGTCCGCTTCGAGGAACCACAAGCGGGTCTCGCCATGCTCGCCGTCCTCGAAACGGCGCAGGCCGCGGGGCCACGCGGGCTCCTCGGTGCGTGTGGAACGCTCGACCGCGATCACCCCGCCCGGCCCCAGCCGACCCGCGAGCCGCGAGAGCGTCCGGGCGAGCTCATCGTTGTCCAGAGGGTAGGGCGGGTCGGCGAGCACGAGGTCCCAGCGGTGGTGCGCGGCGCGGCCCAGGTACCCGGCCACGGCGGACTGCACGGTGGTGATCTTGGTGTCCGGGCACGACGCCGCTACGAGCGTCGCGTTCTCCCGGCACACCGCCGCCGCCACGGCCGCTCGTTCCACGAGCGTGACGGTCGCGGCTCCGCGGCTCGCCGCCTCGAGGCCCAGGGCGCCCGAGCCTGCGAAGAGGTCGAGGACGCGTGCGCCCTCACACATGCCCCAGGCGTCGAGCCGGGCGAACAGTGATTCCTTGACCCGGTCGGTCGTGGGTCGTGTGGCCGAGCCGGGCACCGACTTCAGGCGTTGGCCGCCGGCTCGTCCGGCTATGATCCGTGTCATCCTCGCTCCAGGAATGCTTGTCGGTCCTCGTCCAGGACCCGTGTGATCGCCGCACGCAGGGCGGGGTGTTCGGTGAGCTGCGGGTCGTCGTGGACCACGATCTCCGCGGCGGCCCTGGCCCGTGCGACGAGGGCCTCGTCCCGCAGTGCACTGATCCACCGTAGGCCGGAGCGGCCCCCGGACTGGGACGCGCCCAGGATGTCCCCCTCCTTGCGCAGGCTCAGATCGACTTCCGCGAGATCGAAGCCGTCCGTGGTCGCGGCCACGGCGTCGAGACGCGCGCGCCCGGGATGATCGGGGGGCGTGCGGGTCACGAGCAAGCACGTGCCCGGGTGCTCACCGCGCCCGATCCGCCCGCGCAGCTGGTGTAGTTGGGAAATCCCGAACCGTTCCGGGTCCGCGATGATCATGAGCGTGGCGTTGGGGACGTCCACCCCGACCTCGATCACCGTGGTGGAAACCAGTACGTCGGTGTTCCCCGCCGCGAAGTCCGCCATGGTGCGAGCCTTGAGTGGCGTGTCCTGGCGACCGTGCAGCACGGCCACGCGGGCGCCCCGAAGTTCGGGCTGTGCGGCCACGAGCTCGGTGAGCCACGTGACGGTCGCGGGCTCGAGATCTTCCTCTTGCGTCTCGATGGAATCGCGCAGGCTCTCGAAGGGGGGCACCGCGGCGTCATCGCCGATCTTGGGCGCGACGACGTAGACCTGCCGGCCGCGCGCGACGTGCTCCGCGGCGAGCGCCCACACGCGGCGTTCCCAGGCCGGGCCGTGCTCGGCGAGGCCCACGACGAACGTGCCGATGGGTTGGCGCCCGCCCGGCAACTCCCGCAGTGTGCTCACGTCCAGGTCGCCGAAGACCGTCATGGCCACGGTGCGCGGGATGGGCGTGGCCGTCATCACGAGGGTGTGCGGGGCCTGGCCGGCCTTGTCCCGGAGGGCGTCGCGTTGTTCCACGCCGAAGCGGTGCTGCTCGTCCACGACGGCCAAGCCGAGGTCCGCGAACTGCACCGCGTCCTGGATCAGGGCATGGGTGCCCACCACGATGCCCGCGGCGCCGCTGGCGATGTCCAGGAGGGCCTTGCGGCGGGCGGGTGCGGACATGCTGCCGGTGAGCAGGGTGACCCGTGTGGCCTCCGGGTCCCCACCCAGCTGCCCGGCCATGGCGAGGGGGCCCAGCGCGGCCGTGATCTTCTCGTGGTGCTGCGCGGCGAGCACCTCGGTGGGGGCGAGCATGGCCGCCTGGCCGCCGTGGTCCACGACCTGGAGCATGGCCCGCAGCGCGACCACGGTCTTACCGGAGCCCACATCGCCCTGCAGCAACCGGTTCATGGGTGCGGTGCCCGCGATCTCCCGGGAGATCTCCTCCCCGACCGCCCGCTGGCCAGGGGTCAGGGCGAAGGGCAGGGAGGCGTCGAAGCGGGCCAACAGGCCGTCCTCCCGCGGGGGTCGTGGGGCCACGGGATGCGCGGCGTGCTCCGCGCGACGGCGCACGAGCTCGGCCTGCAGGACGAACGCTTCCTGGAACCGGAACCGATTGCGCGCCCGTTCGTAGGCCGCCACGGTCTCGGGAACGTGCAGATCCCGGTAGGCCTGTCCCGGTTCCGGCAGTCCCTGCGCGGCGACGACGTCGGGCGGCAGCGGGTCCTGGATCGCGTCCAGGTCCGCGGTGAGCAGTACTTGCTGGACCACCTTTCCGATCCGCGGCGTGGTGAGCTTGCCGGACTCCGGGTACACGGGGATGGGCATGAGCTCACCGGAGTCCGAGGCGGCACGGGACACCGATTCGGGGGTGTCCACGAGGGCGTAGTCCGCGCCCGCCATCGACAGGTTCCCCCGGTAGAACTCCGGCTTCCCCGTGAACAGGGCGAGCGCCCCCACGGGGAGGTCCTTCTGGGCGGAGTACGCGTTGAAGAACGTGATCTTCAGGTAGGCACCGGAGTCGTCCGAGACCGTGACGTCCGTGAGACTGCGCCGAGGATCACTGCGCATGCGCCGGGTGCTTGTGCTCTCGACGCGTGCGACGAACGAGGTCCGCTCCCCCGCCACCAGGTCCGTGAGCGCCTGGATCTTCCCCCGGCGGATGTAACGCCGTGGCGCGTGGTCCAGCAGTTGGCCCACCGTGGTGATCCCCAGGTCCTTGGCCAGCAGGGACACCGTGGAGCGCGGGGACTTCCCGGGGACGTAACGGGTCAGGGGCTGGTCCAGCAGGTCCGCGAAGGCGGGCAACCCCTGCGGCGCGGCAGGCGCATCCCCGTCCGGCTGGTGGCTGGTCACCGTGGCTCCGCCGCGAGGGACGTCACTGTCACATTGCGCGCGGTGCCGCGCCGGCGCATGAGGTCCAGCGCGGTGTCCGGGTCCGCGACGTGCACGTGGACGCGCCACGTGTACCCGTTCTCGTTCTCACTGACCGCGCTGACGATCACACTGTCCCCGGCGTCGTCGAGCTCGTGGCGCAGTTCGGCGGCGTCCAGGGCGGAGAGGTCCATGGTGCCCATGACCTCGTACCCATCCGAGGGCTCCTGCTCGTCACTCGTGAGCGGCAGCGCGTGGTCCCGGACGATGTCCTGCACGGGGTCCGCGGCCGAGTCCTCCCCGCTGAGTTCGGCGCGCAGCGCCGCGAGGATGACGAGCATGCCGAGCGCGCCGGAATCCACCGTGCCGCGTTCACTGAGCACCGGAATCTGGTCCACGGTGTCGATAACGGCCTGCGTGGCGGCCTGCACCATGAGGTCCAGCCACTCGACGAGCTGCTGATTGGACCCTTCCGCGGCGGTGTCCGGGACGGGTACCTCCCCGGCGGCCTGCAGGACGGAGATCATGGTCCCCGGAACGGGCTCGGTGAGTGCGGACCAGCACCGGACCTGGGCTGCCATGAGCGCCGCCTTGAGCTGCGCGGCGGTCAGCCGCACGCAGCCCTCCACCGCCTGGCCCATGGCGGTCAACGCCACCGCGGCCAGTACGCCGGAGTTCCCGCGGGCCTGCTCGAGGGCGGCCTGGCCCGCGTAGACGAGCAGTTCGCCCACGTCCCTGCCCTCGATCAGGTGCGCGGCCTCCGCCGCGAATCCCACCGTGGCGCTGAGGTTCGCACCGGTGTCCGCGTCCGCGACGGGGAAGACGTTGAGATCGTCTAGAACGTCCGCGTGCTCGCGCAGCCGACGGTGCGCGGCGTCGAGCCAGTTGCGTATCTCGGTGGTGGACGAGCCGGCTCTATGGCTCAAAGTGATCCCATCCTTCGACGACGTCGCGACCGAACCACTGCCGTGGGCTCCGGCCCGCAATGGTCACGGTGCCGCGCTCGTGGCGCCGCTGCCGTGCTCCGTTCCCTGCTGACGAGCCACCGCCCCGGGGGCCGTCCTCGCGAGGCAAGGGTGCACACGAGCCTATCGCACGGACCCCGGACGGCAACGGGGAATCCACAGGGAGCACGGCGAGCAGACCGTGGTCCTCACCCCCCGTGAGCACCCACTGCCACGGGTCCACCCCAACGGCCTCCCCCGCGTGGGCGAGCGTGTGCACCGCGGGTTCCAGGGCCTGCGGGTCCAGGTCGATGCTCACGCCGCTCGCTCGTGCGATCCGGCGGACATCGCGCAACAGACCGTCCGAGATGTCGAGCATGGCGATCGCCCCCGCCCGAGCGAGTTCCGCCCCCACGGAAACGGGCGGGGCCGGTCGCAGTTGGGCGCGGTGCAGCGCGGTCCGTTCGGGCTCGGGGACGCCGTCCCAGCGCCCCGGCACGGGGGTCTGCAGGGCGTCCAGTCCGGCCGCCGCGCGGCCGAGCACGCCCACGTGCACGAGGGTCCCGCCCCGTCCGGCCCCACTGCGCAGTACGGGCTCACTCTCGAGCCTGCCCAGGACCGTGGCCGTGACGGACAGTTCCCGCCCCCACCCGAGGTCCCCGCCCACGAGCGCGCACTCCGCCGCGCCCAGTTCACCGAAGGCCCGCGAGAGTCCCGCCGCGAACTCGGAAACCCATGCGACCTGGGTGTCCCCCGGCATGGTGAGGGACACGACCATGGCCGTGGGCACGGCCCCCATGGCGGCGATGTCCGCGAGGTTCTGCGCGGCGCACTTGTGCCCCACGTCCGCGCCGGTGGTGCGGTAACCGCACGGCCACACGGTCGCGAAGTCCTGGCCCACGGTCAGCGTGTCCGTGGTGACCACGACCCGCTCGCCGGGGGCCGCGATCACGGCGCAGTCGTCCCCGGGTCCCACCAGGACGTGCGGTCCGTCCGTGGTGGCGCCCGGGAGGAACGCGTCCAGCAGCTCGGTCTCGCTGAGCTGGGACACGGTGGTCCCGGGCGGGGCGGCGGGCTCGTGCGTCATGTCCCTTACACTAGCGAGCCACTCCGACGGGCACAGTCACCGAACTCCCGGGTGCAGCACCTATCCTGGGTGCCATGATTTCCCCGGCCTCGCAGCACCCGTCCACGCCCACGTCCGCCGCGCAGGCCCCCGGGACTCTGCCGCGGCTGCGCGGCGTCGTACGGGGCGCAGGGCACGCTGCCGCCGCGGGGCGCGGGAGGGCGCGAGCGACGTCGTCGTCCCGCCGCCGCGTGGCCGGCGCGGCTGTGGTGGGTGCGCTCGTGCTCACCGGGTGCGGTTCGACCGTAACCGTGGACGGCGCCCCGGACAACGCCAACCCCGACTGCGCGTCCGTGATGCTCGCGATGCCCGAGTCGGTGAGCGGGATGGATCAGCGGGAGACCTCGAGCCAGGGCACCACGGCCTACGGGGACCCGTCGGCCATGATCGTGCGCTGCGGCGCGGAGGAACCGGGACCCACCACGGACCCGTGCACGAACGTCAACGGCGTGGACTGGCTGATCTCCGAGGTGCCGGATCAGAAGGACCAGTGGCGCGCGGTGACCTACGGCCGTTCCCCCGCGGTGGAGGTGCTCTTCGACAGCAGCCGCGTGCCGTCCTCAACCGCGCTCGTGGACACGGGATCCGCCATGCAGAACATCGAGCAGACCCGGCAGTGCCTGTCCGTCAAGGACACCCTGGAGCAGCAGGGCCGCCCCTAGAAGGCGGCCTCACTCGACCGTGACCTCCACCCGGGCCCACGAGTTGTTCACGTAACCCTTGGGGTTCCACAGCGCTCGCGGTGACTCCGGCTGGCACGCGCCGGTGCTGTCCCACGCGCGGGCCATCAGGACGTGGGACCCGGCCCCGGTCACCGGGACGAGTGCCTCCCAGTGCTGCCACGCCCACGGGGAGGCCGCCGCATCCAGCTCGGCCTGGCGCCACGTGCGCCCGTCGTCCCCGGAGACGTCCACGCGCGCCACCGTGCGATCGTCCCCCGCGTACGCGTACCCGGTGACGCGCACCGGACCGCCCGGAAGGTGCTCGTGCTCCTCCGGGCTCAGGATGTCGCAGTTCAACGCGACGGATCCCAGACTGATGCCGTCCCCCGGCCCGGCGTGATCCGGGTCCGCCTCGGGCGGCAGGACGCGATAGGCCGTGGCCTGGAAGTAGTTCTCGGACGGGTCCGCGCGCACCGTGATCCCGCGCAACCACTTGACGCTGCGCGCCCCCACGTACCCGGGGACGACGACGCGCACGGGCGCCCCGTGCACCAAGGGCAGGGGTTCGCCGTTCATCGCCCACGCGAGCAGCACCTCGGACGACAACGCCTTGGCGAGCGGGATCGACCCGCCGTAGGCCTGCGGGGGATCCGCGAGGTCGGAAACGTCCGAGGCCGTGAACTCCACGTGCCGGGCGCCGTCCGCGACACCGACCGACCGCAGGACGTCGCACAATCGAGCCCCGGTCCACGGCGCGGTGGAGGTGGCCCCGGGTCCCCACGGGTCCTCCCCCGGGATGTCACGCACGGGCAGGAAACCGGCACGGCGATTGCCCGCGCACTGCATCGTGGCCGTGAGCGTGTGGTGCGTGAACTCCTCCCGCAACCGTTCCGGCGTGAAGCTCGCGGACTCGTCGACGAGCCCGTCGACCGTGACCGCCCAGTCCCCGGGGTCGTTCTCGGGCACCGGGCCGTGATTGCGCACGTAGAAGGAATCGGGGGTCGTGATCGGATCGTGGAGTCCCGACCGGGGTGGTTCCGCGTTGTACGGGTTGGTCTCGTGGACGATCATGTCATCGCGTTTGTGCCACACGGGTGCCCCTTCCGACCCCGGCGTTCACGCGACCCTCACGCGGCGTGCGTGGGCGGGTTCAGCGCAGCCCCACGGGCCGTTCGAGCGCCAGGGTGATCAACTCGTCGATGAGTGCACTGTACTGCAGCCCGCTCGCGTCCCACATGCGCGGATACATGGAGATGGGGGTGAACCCGGGCATGGTGTTGATCTCGTTGATGATCACGCGGTGATCGGGCGTCACGAAGAAGTCGCAGCGTGCGAGCCCCTCACCGTCCACGGCGTGGAACGCGCGCACCGCCTCGCGGCGCAGCGTGTCGATCACGTCCTCCGGGAGCTTCGCGGGGCACGAGAGTGCAGCGCCGTCGTCTTCAAGGTACTTGGCCTCGAAGTCGTAGAACGCGTGACCCTGCACCTCGATCTCCCCGGGCAGGGACGCGCGGGCCTCGTCGGTGCCGTGGCCACCCAGGACGGCGCACTCGATCTCACGGCCGTCGATGCCCGCCTCGATCACGAGCTTGCGGTCGTGTTCGCGCGCGGTCTCGATGGCCGCGTCCAGTCCGGAGGGGTCGTCCACCCGGGTGATCCCGAAGGACGACCCGGCGCGCGCGGGCTTGACGAAGACCGGGAAGCCCAGCTCGGCGACGGCGCGGTGCACGCCCTGCGGGTCGGTGCGCCACGTGCGGTCGTGGACCACGGTGTACGGACCCACCTCGAGTCCGGCGGCCTGGAACGCGAGCTTCATGAAGTGCTTGTCCATCCCGATCGCCGAGGCCGCCACGCCGCACCCCACGTACGGCAGGTCCGCGAGCTCGAGCAGCCCCTGCAGGGTCCCGTCCTCACCGAACGGACCGTGCAGCAACGGGAAGACGATGTCCACGTGGCGGCCGCGGGTCAGGGCGGCACCGTGCTCGTCCGAATCGTGGATCAGCAGCCGGCTGTCCCCCGTCTGCAGGGGCAGGCTCACTCGTCGCCGCCCCACGGGCAGCTGCGCCATGGGCTGCTCGTCCAGCAGCGCCTCGAGTTCCTCCTGGGAGTACAGGAACCATGCGCCGTCCGTGGAGATCCCCACACTCACCACGTCCCACGTGTCACGGTCGATGGCCCGCAGCACCGAGCGCGCTGTGATGAGGGAGACGGAATGTTCCGACGAGCGCCCGCCGAACACGACCGCGACACACGGCTTACTGCCCGCGGCGGTGGACTCGGGGTTCTCGTGGGTGGTGCTCATGCGCTGTTCCCTTCGGATTTCAGATCGCGGCCCAACAGCCTGGGCGCCAGTTCGTGGACCGGAACGTCGTTGCGCAGTACGCTCACCACGGCCTCCGTGATGGGCATGTCCACGCCGTGGTGGCGCGCGAGGGCGAGGACCGCGGGGGCGGACTTGATCCCCTCCGCGGTCTGGGTCATGGCGTCCTGCACCTGCTCGAGGCTCAGTCCGGCCCCCAGGAGCCTACCGGCCGTGTGGTTGCGGGACAGGGAGGACGAGCACGTGGCCACGAGGTCGCCCATCCCGGACAACCCCGACAAGGTGGTCAGGTCGCCGCCCAGCGCCAGGGCCAGCCGTGTGGTCTCGGCCAGGCCGCGCGTCATGACCGAAGCTTTGGAGTTGTCCCCGTAGCCGCGGCCGTCGCAGATCCCCACGCACAGGGCGATCACGTTCTTCACGAGACCGCCGATCTCGGTGCCGATCACGTCCGTGTTCGTGTAGGGCCGGAAATAGGGTGCGGCGCAGCAGCGCGCAACCCACGCGGCGGTGTCGTGATCGGTGGCCGCGACCACGGAGGCCGTGGGTTCCTCCCGCGCGATCTCCATGGCCAGGTTGGGCCCCGAGAGCACGCACGTGCGCCGGGCCCACTCCTCCGCGGTGCGCTGCGTGTGTTCGGCGAGCACCTGAGCGATCACCTGGGTCATCCGCAGCCCCGTCCCGGATTCGAGTCCCTTGGCCAGGGACAGGATCACGGCCTCCGGTTCCACGTACGACGCCGCCGCGCCCAGTTGCGCGCGCAGCGATTGGGCGGGGATCGCGGCGACCACGAGGTCCGCTCCCGCGAGCGCCGAGCGCAGGTCGCTCGAGTACTCGAGGGTTTCCGGTAGCTCGATCTCCGGGACGTAGCGGTCGTTGCGGTGCTCGCGGGCGATCCGCTGCATCGACTCGGGATCGCGGCCCCACAGACACACGGTGCGCTGGGCGCTGGCATCCGCGGCGGCGTCCGCGAGGACCTTGGCGAACGTGGTGCCCCACGAACCCGCTCCCAGCACGGTGACCTTGCGGGGACCGTTCGGATCCGGCGTCACGGGGCCACCTTCCCGGCTCGCGGGTCGAAGAGCTCGCGCGGCGCTTCTTCTTGCCGCAACTCACCCAGCAGATCGGTGATCGCACCCATGATGGATTCGGTGGCCTTCATGAGCTCGTCGGAGGACGGATGACCAGGGCGCTGGAGACCGCCGGGGACGAGGTCCTCCGGGTGCATCGGCTCTCCCACGAGCACGTCCACGCGCTTACGGGGCCACAGGCTCACCGTGCGGTGACCGCTGGGGTCCCGGTACAGGATCTCCTGGTCCCCCCAGTGCGCCATGGGCACCACCGGGACGCCGGCCTTGAGCGCGAGACGAGCGGCTCCCGTGCGCCCGCGCATGGGCCACATCTCGGTGTCCAGCGTGATGGTGCCCTCCGGATACACGATTACGGCGCCGCCGCTGTCGAGTTCGGCCAGGGCGGCCACCAGGGAGTCCTTGGCGCGCGAGGTTCCGCGGTACACGGGGACCTGCCCGATCTTCGCGATGATGGTGCCCACCACCGGGACCCGGAACAACGACTCCTTAGCCAGGAACCGCGGCATGATCCCGGACGCGTACACCGGGTAGGCCACGGTGATCGGATCGAGCTCCGTGAGGTGGTTGGCCACCACCACGAAACCGCCGGAGTCCGGGAAGTTCTCCCGGCCACGCCAGTGGGATCTGGCGAACAGTCGGTAGACGGGGATCACCATCCCCGCGAGGACGCGGAACGTTGAACGCTGCGAGGTCCTACTCATCCGGGCTGTCACTCCTTGCTGGACGGATTGCAGTTCCCTCGATCGGGTGAGCCGTGCGGTGCGGGCGGGGGCTCACCGCTCGTCGACGGTGAAGTTCGCGCCCAGCCCACCCAGTTTGTCGGTGAAGTGCTCGTAGCCGCGCTTGATCAGTTCCACACCGGTCACGTGCGAGACGCCCTCCGCGGACAGCGCCGCGATCAGGTGGGAGAATCCGCCGCGCAGGTCTGGGATGTGGATGTCGGTGGCGTGCAACGGCGTGGGGCCGGAGATCACGGCGGAGTGCAGGAAGTTGCGCTGCCCGAAGCGGCACGGCACCGAGCCCAGGCACTCGCGGTGCAACTGGATCACGGCGCCCATGCGGTTGAGCGCGCGCGTGAAGCCGAAACGGTTCTCGTACACGGTCTCGTGCACGATCGACACGCCCTTGGCCTGGGTCAACACGACCACGAGCGGTTGCTGCCAGTCGGTCATGAATCCGGGGTGCACGTCCGTCTCCACGATCAGGGGGTTGAGGTCCCCGCCCGGGTGGTAGAAGCGGATGCCGTCCTCGCGGATGTCCAGCCCACCGCCCACCTTGCGGAAGGTGTTGAGGAAGGTCATCATGTCCGCCTGCTTGGCGCCGGCCACGAAGATGTCACCGCCGGTGGCCAGTGCCGCGGAACCCCACGACGCCGCTTCCATGCGGTCGGGCAGCGCGCTGTGCACGTACCCCGTGAGTTCAGGAACGCCCTCGATGCGGATCACACGGTCCGTCTGCACGGTGATGAGCGCGCCCATCTTCTGCAGGATCGCGATCAGGTCCATGATCTCGGGCTCGGTCGCGGCACCGCGCAGCTCGGTATGGCCCTCGGCACGCGTGGCGGAGAGCAACACCTGTTCCGTGGCCCCCACGGACGGGTACGGCAAGTCGATCTTGGCGCCCTGCAACCCGTGCGGTGCACTCATCCGGATCCCCGAATCGAGCTTCTCCACCTTGGCGCCGAAATTGCGCAGCACCTCGAGGTGGTAGTTGATGGGTCGGTCACCGATCCGGCACCCGCCCAGGTCCGGGATGAACGCCTCTCCCAGGGCGTGCAACAGCGGGCCGCACAGCAGAATCGGGATCCGCGAGTCGCCGGCGTGGGCGTCGATGTCCGCATGGCGGGCACGAGTCACGTTGGTGGGGTCGAGCGTCAACTCACCCCGGGCGTCGTCGCGCGTGACCTCCACACCGTGCAGGCTCAGCAGGTCCGTGACGACCTTGACGTCCTTGATCTCCGGCACGTTGCCCAGCGTGGAAGGAGTGGAGCCGAGCAGCGCGGCCACCATGGCCTTGGGAACCAGGTTCTTGGCGCCGCGTACCGTCACCTGACCCGACAGCGGAACGCCGCCGGTGATGCGCAAAGAAGTCATGACCTACCGATCTGCGGGAAGGGATCTCCCGGGCGCGGAACACGCACGGGACCTCGACATTCTACCGGCTCGAACCGCTGATCGGTCCAGCCGCCACTCAGGTTCGGGCGGGCAGCGTGGTGGGCTTGAACGCGGGGCGGGTGCGCTCGTACGCATCGATCTCCGCCTCATGCTGCAGGGTCAACCCGATGTCGTCGAGACCCTCCATGAGCCGCCAGCGGGTGTAGTCGTCGATCTGGAAGGGCACCGTCACGGGCCCGCACGTGACGGTGCGCGACTCCAGGTCCACCTGGATCTCCACGCCGGGCTGCTCCTCCATGAGCTTCCACAGCAGCTCTACGTCCGACTGGTCCACCTGCGCCGCAAGCAATCCCTGTTTGCCCGAGTTGCCGCGGAAGATGTCCGCGAAACGGGAGGAGATCACGGCCTTGAACCCGTAGTCGCGCAGCGCCCACACGGCGTGCTCGCGCGACGACCCCGTACCGAAGTCCGCGCCGGCCACGAGCACGGAAGCGTTGCGGTACTCGGGCTGGTTGAGCACGAACTCGGGGTTCTTGCGCCACCCGGCGAACAGGGCGTCGTCGAAACCGGTCTTGGTGATGCGCTTGAGGTAGACGGCGGGGATGATCTGGTCGGTGTCCACGTTCGACTGCTTGAGCGGGGCACCCACGCCCCGGTGGGTGGTGAACTTCTCCATGGCTGTGTCCTTTTCTGGTGGTGTACGTCGCGGCGGGTTGCGGGGCTCAGGCCACCGGCTCGAGGTCCGACGGCGCGCTGAGGGTCCCCCGCACGGCCGTGGCCGCCGCGACCACCGGCGACACCAGGTGGGTGCGCCCGCCCTTGCCCTGGCGCCCCTCGAAGTTGCGGTTGGACGTGGAGGCGCAGCGCTCCCCCGGCGCCAACTGGTCCGGATTCATCCCGAGGCACATGGAGCATCCCGCGAAGCGCCAGTCCGCGCCGAAGT
The DNA here is from genome assembly GCF_001665945.1 of Kocuria sp. ICS0012. NCBI lineage: Bacteria > Bacillati > Actinomycetota > Actinomycetes > Micrococcales > Micrococcaceae > Kocuria > Kocuria sp. ICS0012. Next base: position 18,158 of record NZ_LZMM01000026.1, read on the forward strand.
CCGTGAACACCTTGTCCAGCCCCTCGGCCTCGGCCTGCAAGCGCACCTTGGCGGAACCGGGGACAACCATGACCCGCACGTTCTCGGCCTTGCTGCGGCCTTTGACGATCGCCGCGGCGGCCCGCAGGTCCTCGATGCGGGAGTTGGTGCACGAGCCCAGGAACACGGTGTCCACGGGGATCTGCTTCATGGGTGTTCCGGCTTCCAGGCCCATGTACTCGAGGGCGCGCCGCGCGGCGTCCTTGGCGTTGTCGTCCCCGGCGTCCTCCGGATCCGGGACCGCCTGGGACAGCGGCACGCCCTGACCCGGGTTGGTGCCCCACGTGACGAACGGCTCCAGTTCATCCGCGTTGATGAACACTTCGCGGTCGAACGTGGCGCCCTCGTCCGTGCGCAGGGTCTTCCAGTACTCCACGGCGGCGTCCCAGTCCTCACCCTGTGGCGCGTGCGGGCGGCCCTCGACGTAGTCGAACGTGGTCCGGTCCGGCGCGATCATCCCCGCCCGCGCACCCGCCTCGATCGACATGTTGCAGATCGTCATGCGCGCTTCCATGGACAGGGAGCGGATCGCGGACCCGCGGTACTCGAGCACGTGACCCTGCCCGCCGCCCGTGCCGATCTTGGCGATCACGGCCAGGATGATGTCCTTGGAACTGACCCCCGGCTTGAGCGTGCCCTCCACATTGATGGCCATGGTCTTGAACGGTGCGAGCGAGAGGGTCTGGGTGGCCATGACGTGCTCCACCTCGGACGTGCCGATCCCGAACGCGAGCGCCCCGAAGGCTCCATGCGTGGATGTGTGGGAGTCACCGCACACCACGGTCATCCCCGGCTGGGTCAGCCCCAGCTGCGGACCCACCACGTGCACGATCCCCTGTTCGGCGTCCCCCAGGGAGTGCAGCCGCACACCGAATTTCTCGCAGTTGCGGCGCAGCGTCTCGATCTGCTTGCGGGAGGTCTCGTCCGCGATGGTCGAGAAGATGTTTTCGGTGGGCGTGTTGTGATCCTCGGTCGCGATCGTCAGATCGGTGCGCCGCAGTCCGCGTCCGGCCAGCCGCAGGCCTTCGAAGGCCTGGGGGCTCGTGACCTCGTGGAGCAGGTGGAGGTCGATGTAGATCAGGTCGGGGCGTCCGGCCTCGCCCTGGCGCACCAAGTGGTCGTTCCACACCTTCTCCGCCAGCGTCCGCGGCGCGGTGGTCTGTGTGCTCGTCATCTCGTCACTCCTGCTCGTGTCCTGGCGTGCGGTGGGCGACGCCGCGTGGGCGGCGTTCGCGCGTCCCGCACGTGACCGTTGCCATCATGGTCATCGTTCGCGGCGAGCAGTTCCACTCCTCGGACTTGCTTCTCGCATTGTGAGACGGCAATATCAAGGCATGGACACGACGCACGCGATGGATCCTTCCGGAGCCCCCCTGGGCTCTCCCCTGGGCGGCCGAGGGACGGGCTCGGGCATGCCCGAGGAGTCCTCGTTCTCCCCCTCCGGCGTGGGGGTCATCGACAAGGCCTCCCTCATCCTGGACGCCCTCGAGGCCGGTGCGGCCTCCCTCGCGGATCTTGTGGAGACCACGGGGCTCGCGCGACCCACCGCCCACCGGCTCGCAGTGGCGCTCGCCCATCACCGGTTCGTGGGCCGGGACGTGCACGGGCGCTTCATCCTCGGGTCCCGCCTCGTGGAGCTCGCCTCGGCCGCGGGTGAGGACCGACTGATCTCTGCCGCGGCCCCCGTGCTCCTGCAGTTGCGGGACAGTACCGGTGAGTCCTCCCAGGTGTTCCGCCGCCAGGGCGAGTGGCGCGTGTGCGTGGCCTCGGCCGAACGGCCCATCGGCTTGCGCGACACGATCCCCGTGGGCACCCAGTTGTCCATGAAGGCGGGCTCCGCCGCGCAGGTGCTCGTGGCGTGGGAGGACCACGCGCGCCTGATCGAGGGGCTGCATCACGCGCGGTTCTCCGCCACGACCCTCGCCGGGGTACGACGCCGCGGCTGGGCCCAGTCGATCGGCGAACGCGAACCGGGGATCGCCTCGGTCTCCGCGCCCGTGCGTGGACCCTCGGGCAGGGTGATCGCCGCGGTGTCCATCTCGGGACCCATCGAACGCCTGTCCAAGCAGCCCGGTCGGAAGCACGCGGACATCGTGGTCCAGGCGGCCCGGCACCTCACGGAGGCCGTACGCGTCAGCGCCGCGTGAGCCCGTGGGCGCAACCCGGGCCGGGCGCATCGGCAAGGGTGAGCCCCGAGCACGCCGTGCAGGTCAGCGCCGCGTGAGCGCCGCCCGTGCCACGGCCCCGGTGAACTCGCGGTGCGCCTCGAGTTCGTGTTCCACCGGGGCCTGGACCGTCTCCTCGGCGGTCGTGCGGACGGAACGCTGCAAGCGACGTCGTACCCGCGAGGCCCGGACACGGGACGCGAGCGACGCGATCACCGCGCCCGTGAGCGCGAGGAAGAGCGCGAGCACGACCCCCGCGAGCACCATGAGCGTGGGCACGGGTAGTGGGAAGCCCTCGACCGTGGGTGGCGGGGGCAGGGGGATCTGGAAGTACTCGGCCAGGAACAGACCCAGCAACCACAACAGACCGAGCACCGTGACGAGCATGGCGAGCCACTGCAGGACGTCGAAGACGATCCACCACCAGGACGCCCCGCGCGCGGAGAACTTGGTGCGTGCGACGGCTTGGTCCAGCGCGTCCGGCAACCGCTGTTCGTTGCTGCGGGCGGCGCCACGGATGCTGCGCCGCCACGGCTCCCCAGCGCCCTGGGAGACGTCGTCCGCGAAACCGCGCACGGCGGAGTCCGCGGCGGCCTTCTGGGACGCGTTCATGGGCGGCAGGGACGTGCGGTGCACCCCGGGGTCCGAGTGCTTGTCATGGCTCTCGATGTGCAGGCGCTTGAGCGGGTCCTTGCGCAGGCGGGTGAGCCAGCGCGTGGCGATCCACCCGGTGTGCCGCCCCGCGCGCAACCGGTACGAACGGGCCGCGGCGTCCGCGACCAGGTCGATGCCGGCGGCACGCGCGAGCCCGGCGGTGAGCCGTTCACTCGCGTCCTTGGTGATCCCGCGCGGATCGCCCTCCCCCGCGGCGCGCGCGAGTTCCCCGGCGCTGTGGATGACGTCCGCCTCGAGCCGCTGCCCGGCGGCGGCGCGTTGGGCGGCCACGGCGTGGATCCGGTCCCGCAGCTGCGGGACACCCTGACCCGTAAGAGCGGAGACGGCCACGGGCGCGCTCGGCCCGGTCGCGGGGAGGCCGTCCTGCGCCACGAGTTCCGTGAGCGATGCGAGCACCGAGGGGACGTCCCGCTCATCGAGCCGGTCCGCCTGGTTGAGCACGACCATGGTCACGGCGCCGTGGCGCGCGAGCGGCTGCACGAAGTCCTGGTGCAACACCGCGTCCGCGTACTTCTGGGGGTCCACGACCCACACGACCACGTCCACGAGACCGACCATGCGCTGGACGATCTGCCGGTGTTCCCGCGTCACGGAGTCGAAGTCCGGCAGGTCCAGCAGCACGAGCCCACCGCTCGTGGTGCTCGCCTTGCGCCCGCGCCCGGTGGACGTGCTCAGCGCGGGACCCACGACCCTGCGGTCAGCGACGTCGAGCCAGTCGAGCAGCGGCTGGCTGCCCTCATCCCCCCAGATCGCGGCGAGCGGTGCGGAGGTCGTGGGTCGGCGCGCCGCACTACGGGCGAGGTCCTGACCGACCACGGCGTTGAACAGGGAGGACTTGCCGGAGCCCGTGGCGCCGAAGAAGCCCACCACGGTGTGGTCCGCGGACAGGGCCCGGCGCTGCGCGGCGCGCTCGAGGGTCTCCCGCGCACCCCGGATCACCTCGGCGTCCAGGCGACCCTCCGCGATCTCCACGGCCTGCGCGAGTCCTGAGATCCGATCGGGCAGGGACACGTCCTGGTCCCGGGAACGCGGGCTCACAGGGCCTCGCTCTCTGCGCGCACGCGGGCGGCCGCTGCGTGCAGTTGCTCGGCCGAGGGGTGCTCCCCGAGTTCGTCGATCGTGTCCAGGAACTGCTTGGCCCGACCGGCCAGCATCGTCCGGATCCGGGTCTCCAGGTTCTTGCGCGCCTGGTCGCTCATCCGGCGCACGGCGTCCTCACCGAAGACCGCCTCGAGCAGTTTGGTCCCCACGACACCCGAACCACCCGCGATCCCGACCTCCAGGCCGGTCAGCCCGCCCGTGGTCGAGAACACGGCGATCATGAGGATCACGGCGAGCGCGTTCACGCCCAGCGACATTGCGCGGGCCCGCGTGCGCTTGCCCGCGCCTTCCTGCTGGATCATGAGCATGACGTCCGACTGCCACGACCGGATGCTCTCCGCGACCTGGTCGGGGAAGTCCGGTGGCAGGCCGGCCGCATCCCGGCCCGCAAGCAACACCTGTCCGGCGGGCTCGTCACGCCAGCGCCGCTCGGCGGATTCCGCGGCACGGGCCGTGTTCTCCACGATCACGGCCTGCAGACCCGATTCGATGGCTTCCTCCACGCGCACCTCGGGTGCGGGTTGGCCCTTGAAGAACGCGGTCATCCGGTCCCGGACCCGCCCGATTCCCGCCTCGAGGCTGCGGAAGAACTCGCCGGTTCCCACGAAGTCCTGCCAGCGTGCGAGCACCTCACCGCGCAACAGGGTCCCGTCCCGAGTGGAGTCGATGATCGCGCGCAGCGCCTCGTCGAAGGACGTGGTCACCTCGCGGCGCAGGTGCTCCTCCGTGTGCTGCTGGCCCGCCACGGCCTCCGCGGTGCGGTCGGTCGTGTCCGCGAGTTCCCGCACCGCTCCCCCGAGGGTGCGCGCGGCGATCTCCGAGCGGGCCTGCGCGTCCGCGCCGAGCGTCTCGAGCCACTCACGCAGCGGTTCCACGGCGGCCGGGGGCAGCATGCGCAGCTCGTTGAGCGGGGACTCCTCGACCACGAAGATCGGGGCGCCACCCAGTCCCTCCTCGTTGAGCATCCGCCGCAGGTCCTCCTCGATCTCCGCGGCCGACGACGCCTGCACCCGGTCCAGCACCACGGCCACCGTGATGTCGCGCCCCGCAGCGTTGCGCAGCAGCTGCCACGGCACGGCGTCCGCGTAGCGATTGGCGGTCGTGACGAACAGCCACAGGTCCGCGGCGGAGAGCAACTGGGCGGCCAGGGCCCGGTTATTGTCCGAGACGGAATCTACGTCCGGGGCGTCCAGGATCGCGAGGCCCTTGGGGATGTTCTGGTCCGCGAACAACACGAGGGACCCGGTGTCCTCCACGGCCGTCCCACCGTCGTCGGGCGCCGGCGCGGGGCGAGAGGGATCCACGAGGGTCCCCTGGACCCGGGCCAGGTGCGGCAGCACACGCTGAGTGGTGAACGCCCCCGCGTCGCTCGGGTGATGGATCAGCAGGGGTCTGCGCGTGGTGGGGCGAATGGCCCCGGAGCGTGTGACCGGGTGGCCCACGAGGGCGTTGACCAGGGTCGATTTTCCCGCGCCCGTGGAACCGCCCACCACGGCGAGCAGCGGGGCGTCCAACGAACGGACACGCGGCAGGACGTAGTCGTCCAACTGGGCCACGGCACGCGCCGCGTTCTCGCGCTGTTGCGCCGCGCTCGCCGTGGCGAGCGGCAGGGTCGTGGAGCGCAAGAGCTCACGCGTGGTCTCGAGGGACTCGATGAGCGGCACGGCCGGTGCGTTCTCGGTGTTCACACGATCATTGTGCCAGCCGTCACGCGGGCGTCGCGGCAGCGCGCCGGGAACGGACGGGAGCAGTGGGTGGCAGACATGCGAAGAGCCCCGGTTTCCGTGGAAACCGAGGCTCTTCCGTAGTGACCCCAGCGGGATTCGAACCCGCGTTACCGCCGTGAGAGGGCGGCGTACTAGGCCGCTATACGATGGGGCCGTGTACTTTCCATGGACCGCTGTCGGAAACTCGTTCCTGTGCGGTCCCGCGTTGACGCACCAAACAGTAACATCTTCGCGGTAATGCTCCAATTCGGGAAAACCCACCGTGGAACAGCGATGCTCGGTCCGTTCGAACCGTGGTCCGTCCGATGCCAGAAAGCGCTGGGATACCAGGACTCGAACCTAGAATGACGGTACCAGAAACCGTTGTGTTGCCAATTACACCATATCCCAATGGTCTCGTTGCCCCCCGGTCCGCACCGGATCGGCCGCGCAACGAGCAATAACTATACCCGGGGAACCCGCGGCTGCCAAACCGGTCCGCGGGGTGGGGGTCGCCTCCCGGGTGACACCCACCCGTCGCGGACGGATCGGGTCAGGACGCGGCGAGGTGCTCGCGCAGCGCGCGAATGCGCTTGAGCGACGATTCTTTCCCCAGGATTTCGAGGGATTCGAACAGGGGCGGGGAGATCCGCTGGCCGGACACTGCCGTGCGGACCGGGCCGAACGCCAGGCGCGGCTTGATCCCCAGGCCATCCACGATTGCCTCGCGCAGGGCGATCTCAATCTTCTCGGCCGAGAACTCCTCCAGCGACTCGAGAGCCGTGAGAGCGGCGTCGAGCACCTGGGGTGCGCTGTCCTTGAGCTGCTTGGCGGCGTCCGGGGCGATCTCGATCTGCTCGTCCGGCAGGAAGAGGAAGCCCAGCAGGCCGGGGGTCTCACCGAGCAGGTTCATGCGCTCCTGCACGAGCGGGGCGGCCCGATCCAGGACGTCGTTCTCCTTCTCGGTCAGGGTCTGCCCCACGAGGCCGGCGGAGCGCAGGTACGGGATCAGCCGGTCCCGGAAGTCCCGGGGGTCCAGCATGCGCACGTGCGTGCCGTTGATCGCCGTGGCCTTCTTGAGGTCGAAGCGCGCAGGGTTGGCCAGGACGTCGTGGATGTCGAAGTTCGCCACGAGTTGGTCCACGGTGAAGATGTCCTCGTCCGCGGACAGCGACCACCCGAGCAGGGCCAGGTAGTTCAGCAAACCCTCGGGGATGAACCCGTTGTCGCGGTGGTGGAAGAGGTTAGACTCCGGGTCCCGCTTGGAGAGCTTCTTGTTGCCCTCCCCCATGACGTAGGGCAGGTGCCCGAACTCGGGGATGAACTCGGCGACCCCGATGCCCATGAGGGCGCGGTACAGCGCGATCTGCCGGGGCGTGGAGGACAGCAGGTCCTCGCCGCGCAGTACGTGGGTGATCCCCATGAGGGCGTCGTCCACGGGGTTCACGAGTGTGTAGAGCGGCTGGCCGTTCGCGCGGGCCACCACGAAGTCCGGGACCGAGCCCGCCTTGAAGGTGATCTCACCGCGCACGAGGTCCGTGAACGTGATGTCCTCGTCAGGCATGCGCAGGCGTAGCACGGGCTTGCGGCCCTCGGCCCGGAACGCATCCTTCTGCTCCTCTGTGAGGTCACGATCGAAGTTGTCGTACCCGCGCTTGGGGTCCTCACCCTTGGAACGGTGACGCTGCTCGACCTCCTCGGGCGTGGAGAAGTCCTCGTAGACGTAGCCGCCGGCCACGAGCCGGGTCAGGACGTCCTGGTAGATCTCGCCGCGCTGGGACTGCCGGTAGGGCTCGTGGGGTCCGCCCACGTTGACGCCCTCGTCCCACGTGATGCCCAGCCAGCCCAGGGCGTCCAGGATCTGCTGGAAACTCTCCTCGGAATCGCGGGCGGCGTCCGTGTCCTCGATCCGGAACACCAGCGTGCCGCCCGTGTGGCGGGCCCACGCCCAGTTGAACAGGGCCGTGCGGATCAGACCCACGTGCGGGGTGCCCGTGGGGGACGGGCAGAAGCGCACGCGCACGGGTGCGTCGGCGGGAACGGTGGGGTGCAAAGTCGCTGCGTCGTCAGTCATGATGCGTTTATTCTACGGGTAGGAGTCATCCCCGCGGCGGGCACGGGGACTGCCCGCACGGGCGTCGGCGAGCGCTGCCGCACCGCCCCGGCCGGCTCCGACGACGGCGCGCCGAGGGACGGCTCGGCAACGCGTGCGCCCCGGGTCGTCAGGCGACGGCGCACCCCGGGGTGGCCCGGTAACGGCGCGCCCCGGGGTGGCCCGGCGGCGCGCCGGGTCAGCGCCGCAGCACCGTGGTGAGCTCGCCGATCCCCTCGACCTGCACGGAGAGCTGATCGCCCTCGTCCACGATCCCGACCCCCGCGGGGGTCCCCGTGAGGATGACGTCACCGGGCAACAGCGTGAAGGCCTCGGACGCGTAGGAGACGAGCGTGGCCACGTCGAAGATCATGTCCCGCGTGTTGCCGTCCTGCTTGAGCTGCCCGTTCACGGTGGAGCGCACGGACAGGGCGGAGGTGTCCAGCTCGGTCTCGATCCACGGGCCGATCGGGCACGCGCCGTCGAATCCCTTGGCCCGGGCCCACTGGCCGTCGGTGCGCTGGGCGTCGCGGGCCGTGAGGTCGTTCGCGGCGGTGTAGCCGAACACGACCTCGGGAACGCGTTCCACGGGGACGTCCTTGCACATGCGCCCGATCACCACGGCGAGCTCGGCCTCGTACGAGACCTCCTCGGTCCAGCTGGGCAGGGTCACGGGATCGCCGGGACCGGACACCGCGGTGTTCGGTTTGAAGAACAGCATGGGAGCGGGCGGCAGCTCGTTGCCGAGCTCCTTTGCGTGCGCTGCGTAATTGCGCCCCACGCACACGATCTTGGAGCGCGGGATCACCGGGGCGAGCAAGCGGGCCTCGGACACGGTCACGGTGCGTTCGAGCTCCTGGATCCCCACGTACAGAGGGTCGCCGGTGAGGTACCGCAGCGTCTCGGCGCCGGGTTCCCCGTGCACCGTGCCGAAGTGGATTTCGTTGTCGTGTGTGAACCGTGCGATGCGCATGCACACAGGCTACACAGCCGCCCCCCGTGCAACCGAGGTCGGACCGGGGGCGGCTGGTCGAACGGGTGGCACGGACCCCGCCACGCGAAGCGTGCCGAGGGATTCACGCCACGTGGATCACGCCAAGCGGGTCAACCAACCGTGCGTGTCCTCCGCCTTACCGGTCTGGATGTCCAGCAACTGCTTGCGGATGGACATGGTCACCTCGCCGGGAGCCGCGTCCTCCGGGCCGATGGTCTCGTCGTGGCTCACGAGCCGCCGCACGGGTGCGATCACCGCGGCCGTGCCGCACGCGAAGACCTCCGTGAGATGACCCGAGTTCACGCCCTCGCGCCACTCGTCCAGGGTGAAGGCGCGTTCCTCGACCTGCAGCCCGCGCTCCTTGGCCAGCTGGATCACGGAGTCGCGCGTGATCCCCTCGAGGATGGTCCCGGTCAGTTCGGGGGTCACGAGCCGGCCGTCGTCGAAGACGAAGAACACGTTCATGCCACCGAGTTCCTCGACCGCGTCCCCGCGCTCGTGGTCCAGGAAGAGCACCTGGCTGCACCCGTGCGCGTCCCCCTCCATCTGGGCGATCAACGACGCCGCGTAGTTGCCACCACACTTCGCGGAGCCCGTGCCGCCCTTGCCCGCGCGGGCGTACGTGCGCGAGAGCCAGATGTCCACGGGTTCGACCGTGCCGAAGTAATTGCCCGCCGGGGACGCGATCACGGAGAACAGCGCCTCCCTGGACGGACGCACCCCCAGGAACGGCTCCGTACCGATCATGAACGGACGGATGTAGAGGGACTCGCCCTCCCCGGAAGGAACCCACTTCTCGTCCTGGGCCACGAGCTCGCGGATGGCATCTACAAACGTCTCCTCGGGCAGCGTGGGCAGGGCCAGCCGCTGCGCCGAGCGATTCAGCCGCGCGGCGTTGACCTCGGGGCGGAAGCTCCACACGGATCCGTCCGCGTGCCGGTAGGCCTTGAGTCCCTCGAAGATCTCCTGGCCGTAGTGCAGCACGGCGGTGGACGGGTCCAGGCTCAGCGGGCCGTACGGCTGCAGCCGTGCGTTGTCCCAGCGGCCGGTGTTCGCTTCCACGTCCCCCTGCCAGTCGATGCACACCATGTGGTCCGTGAAGTGTTTGCCGAAACCGGGGTTCTGCAACACGGCTTCGCGCACCTCATCGGTTGCGGGGTGGGGGTTGAGCTGCTTGACGAATTCAGTGCTCACGGGTGTTCTCCTTCGACGGCGTGCTGCCGGGCATCCCTGCTGAGGCGGTGCGCTGGCACGTGATGATGTGCTCCCAGTATCCCGCCCGCGGTGGCCGGGACGCGGACCTTAGGCGCTGCGCGCACCCAACTGCGCCACGACGTCGTCGCCCACCTGCGACGTGCTGCGCTGCGCGGAACCGTTCGCCTCCAGGTCTGCGCGCACGGCGGCGTTGACCTGTTCCGCGAGATCGGGGTGGCCCAGGTGCTCGAGCATCATGGCGCCCGCGAGGATCGCGGCCGTGGGCTGGGCGGTGCCGGTACCGGCGATGTCCGGGGCGGAGCCGTGGACGGGCTCGAACATGGACGGCGCGGTGCGGTCCGCGTTGATATTGCCGCTGGGCGCCAGACCGATACCCCCGGTGACCGCGCCGGCCTGGTCGGTGAGGATGTCCCCGAACAGGTTGTCGGTCACGATCACGTCGAAGCGCGCGGGGTCGGTGGTCATGAAGATCGTGGCGGCGTCGATGTGCATGTAGTTCACGGTGACGTCCGGGTACTGCTCCCCGATCTCGTCCACGGTTCGCTGGTAGAGCCGCCCGGCGTTGACCAGGACGTTGTGCTTGTGGACCAGGGTCAGCCGCTTGCGCGTGCGGCCGTTCGCGAGGTCGAACGCGTAGCGCACCAGGCGACGGACACCGTGGGCGGTGTTCACGGACACCTCGGTCGCGATCTCGTGCTGGGTGCCCGTGCGCAGCGTGCCACCGTTACCCGCATAGAGCCCCTCGGTGCCCTCGCGCACGACCACGAAGTCGATCTCCCCCGGGTCCGACAGAGGGCTCGTGGCACCGGGGTACAGCACCGCGGGGCGCAGGTTGATGTAGTGGTCGAACCCGAAGCGCAGCTTGAGCAGCAGATCGCGTTCGAGGATCCCGGAGGGGATGCGCTTGTCGTTGGGGGCGGCACCCACGGCACCGAACAGGATCGCGTCGTGAGAACGCAACCGTTCCATGGTGTCCTCGTTGAGCACCTCACCGGTCTCGAGCCAGTGCTCGGCGCCGAGCGGGTAGCTCGTCTTCTCGAGGGTCACCCCCGCGGGGCGGGTCACGGCGTCGAGGACCTTGACGGCCTCGGCCACGACCTCCGGGCCGATACCGTCACCGGGCAGGACGGCGATCGAGTGGCTGCGGGCGGGTGCGGAAGGTGACGTCGGACTCATGGAGGCCAGCTTAGGTGCGCCCGCCGCGGCCTTCCACATGGTGAACCCGGGTTTCATATAGCGAGACAAACAGTGGGCGGGAGATCCGCTGACAGCCGACCGGACCGACGACGCTCGGCCGGCCCGCAACGGTCGCTGCGGCGTCGTGCGGACAAGCAACGGCCGGGCCGCCCGACGACGACCCGGCCACCGCACCTCGATACCGCAGTACCTCAGTCCTGGAGCGCCTCCGGGGCCTCGTAGCGCGGGAACACGCCGGAGGGCTTGGGCAGTTCGGTCCCCGCGGCGAGCCGCGTCCCCAGGGCCGAGAACTGCCGCGCCTCCCCCTCGGGCTGACCGAGCTGGTCCAGCAGCCTGGCCATGGAATCCGGCATGACCGGCTGTACGAGGATCGCGACGATGCGCAGCACCTCCGCCGTCACGTACAGCACGGTGGCCATCCGTTCCGGATCGGTCTTGCGCAGCACCCACGGCTGCTGCGCCGTGAAGTAGCGGTTGGCCGATGCGATGACCCGCCACACGGTCTCCAGACCGCGGTGGAACGCGAGCTCGTCGAACGCCGCTCGGTAGTCCCCCACCGCCGACTCCGCCTGTTCGAGCATTTCGAGGTCCTCGGCAGTGAAGTCCCGCGGTTCCGGCACCGCGCCCCCGAGGTTCTTGGCGATCATCGAGAGGCTGCGCTGGGCCAGGTTGCCGAGGTCGTTGGCAAGATCCGAGTTGATGCGTCCGGCGATCGCGTCGTGCGAGTAGTTGCCGTCCTGGCCGAACGGGACCTCTCGCAATAGGAAGAAGCGCAACTGGTCCAGCCCGTACTCGCCGATCAGGGCGTGGGGATCGATCACGTTGCCCACGGACTTTGACATCTTCTCACCCTGGTTGAACAGGAACCCGTGCGCGAAGACCTTCCGGGGCAGCTCGAGCCCCGCGGACATCAGGAACGCCGGCCAGTACACGGCGTGGAAGCGCGCGATGTCCTTGCCGATCAGGTGCACGTCCGCGGGCCAGAACGCCCGGAACAGCTCGGCGTCCGTGTCCGGGTAGCCCAGACCCGTGAGGTAGTTGGTCAGGGCGTCCACCCACACGTACATCACGTGCTGGGGGTTGCCCGGCACGGGCACACCCCAGTCGAACGTGGCGCGGGAGATGGACAGGTCCTGCAGTCCGCCGCTCACGAAGGACGCGATCTCGTGCGAGCGCGTCTCGGGCTGAACGAACCCGGTGCGGTAGAGCTCGAGCAAGCGGTCCTGGTACGCGGAGAGCCGGAAGAAGTAGCTCTCCTCCTCGGTCCACGTGAGCTCCGTGCCCGTACCGATCGAGTAGCGCTGACCGTCCGAGCGCACCTCGGTCTCGTCCTCGGCGTAGTAGGCCTCGTCCCGCACGGAGTACCACCCGGCGTACTTGCCCAGGTAGATGTCCCCGTTGGCCTCCATGCGCCGCCACAGCTCCTGCGACGCCGCGTAGTGGTCCTCGTCCGTCGTGCGGATGAAGCGGTCGTAACCGATCTGCAGTTTGTCGTCCATGGCCAGGAAGCGCGCGGAATTGGCGTCCGCGAGGTCACGAGGGCTCACGCCCAGCTTCTCGGCGGTCTGCTGCATCTTCTGGCCGTGCTCGTCCGTCCCCGTCTGGAAGCGGACGTCGAAGCCGTCCAGCCGCTTGAACCGGGCCAGGGTGTCCGCGGCGTCGTCGTCAGTTATGTCACGCCCTGTCGGCGAGGAAGCAACGGAAGGAGGGATCAGCGAGCGGCGGTGCCCTCGGTGTAGTCCTCGTCCGTCTGCTCCCACGCGAACAGCGAGCGCAGCTGGCGGCCCGTTGTCTCGATGGGGTGCTTCTCCTCCTTGGCGCGCAACTCCTTGAACTCGCTGCCGCCGGCGGCCTGGTCCTTCATGAAGCGGTCCGCGAAGACGCCCTCCTGGATGTCCTTGAGAACGTCCTGCATGCGCTCCTTGACGGAGGGGTCGATCACGCGCGGGCCGGAGACGTAGTCGCCGTACTCGGCGGTGTCGGAGATGGACCAGCGCTGCTTGGCGATGCCGCCCTCGACCATGAGGTCCACGATGAGCTTGAGCTCGTGCAGCACCTCGAAGTACGCGATCTCCGGCTGGTAGCCGGCCTCGGTCAGCGTCTCGAAGCCGTACTGGACCAGGTGGGACATGCCGCCGCACAGCACGGCCTGCTCACCGAACAGGTCCGACTCGGTCTCCTCGGTGAAGGTGGTCTCGATGACGCCGGCGCGCGTGCCACCGATGCCCTTGGCGTAGGACAGCGCGAGCTGCAGCGCCTGACCGGACGCGTCCACCTCGACGGCCACGAGGTCCGGGACACCGCGCCCGGCCTCGAACTCGCGGCGCACGGTGTGGCCCGGGCCCTTGGGGGCGACCATGGCCACGTCCACGCCCTCGGGGGCCGTGATGTAACCGAAACGGATGTTGAAGCCGTGCGCGAAGAAGATCGCGTCACCCTCGTCCAAGTTGTCCTTGATGGACTCCTCGAACACCTGCGCCTGGACCTGGTCCGGGGTCAGGATCATGATGACGTCCGCTTCCTTGGCGGCCTCGGCCACGGTCAGCACGCGCAGGCCCTGTGCCTCCGCCTTGGCGCGGGACTTGGAGTTCTCAGACAGGCCGATGCGGACGTCCACGCCCGAGTCACGCAGGTTCAGCGCGTGGGCGTGGCCCTGTGAGCCGTAGCCGATGATGGCCACGGAGCGGTTCTGGATGATCGACAGGTCGGCGTCGTCGTTGTAGTAGATCTTTGCCATGGGCTTGCTCTATCTCCTTCGAATAGCGGATGGGCATTGCACGTCGGGGCGCAACGGCACGGGCGTTGCGCGGGATGCGGTGTCCTGCGGCCGAGCGGTCAGTGACGCAGGGCGCGATCGGACATGGATTTGGGGCCGCGGCCCAGGGCCACGGTGCCGGCTCGCACGATCTCCCGGATCCCGAAGGGCTCCAGGACATCCATGAGGGCGTGGATCTTGTCGCGCGATCCGGTGGACTCGATGACCACGGATTCCGTGGAGACGTCCACGATCGTGGCGCGGAACAGGTCCGCGGCCTGCGTGACCTGCAACCGGGTGGCCGCGTCCGCGCGGACCTTGACCAGGATGTGGTCCCGCTGCACGGAGGACTCCGGCGACAGCTCCACGATCTTGATCACGTTGATCAGCTTGTTCAGCTGCTTGGTGACCTGCTCGAGCAGCTCACCCTCAGCATCGACCACCACGGTGATCCGGGAGATCCCGTTCAGCTCCGTGGGGCCCACCGCGAGCGAGTGGATGTTGAACGCGCGCCGCGCGAACAACCCCGCCACGCGGGTCAGCACGCCCGGCTTGTCCTCCACCAGGACGGAAAGAGTGTGTCGGCTCATCGATCAGTCCTCCGTGTTCCACTCGGGCGTCATGTTGCGGGCGATCTGGATCTGGTCGTTGGAGACCCCGGCGGGGACCATGGGCCACACCATCGCGTTCGCGGAGACCACGAAGTCGATCACCACGGGGCGGTCGTTGATCTCGAGCGCCTTCTTGATGGTCTCGTCCACGTCCTCGTCCTTCTCACAGCGCAGGGCGGCACAGCCGTAGGCGTCCGCAAGCTTGACGAAGTCGGGGATGCGACGGGAGTTGTGACCCGTGTTCAGCTCCGTGTGGGAGTAGCGACCGTCGTAGAACAGGGTCTGCCACTGGCGCACCATGCCCAGGGACGAGTTGTTGATCACCGCGACCTTGATGGGGATATTGTTGATCACGCACGTGGCAAGTTCCTGATTGGTCATCTGGAAGCACCCGTCACCGTCGATCGCCCACACCACGCGGTCCGGCTGGGACACCTGTGCACCCATGGCCGCGGGGACCGCGAAGCCCATGGTGCCCAGGCCCGCGGAGTTCAGCCACTGCCGGGGCCGCTCGTAGTCCACGAACTGCGCGGACCACATCTGGTGCTGTCCCACACCGGAGACGTAGACCGCATCCGGCCCGGTCAGCTCGGAGATCCGCTCGATCACGTACTGGGGGCTGCCCAGACCGTCATCGGTCTTGGTGTAGCCCAGCGGATAGGTCTCGCTCAGGGAGTTCAGGGTATCCCACCACAGACCCAGATCCGGCGTGCCGGTTTCCTCGAACTCCTGGCGCACGGCCTGGGTGAGGTCCGGGATCACGTACTTGAGATCCCCCACGATGGGCACGTCCGCCACGCGGTTCTTGGAGATCTCCGCGGGGTCGATGTCCGCGTGGATCACCTTGGCGTTCGGGGCGAACGAGCTCAGCTGACCGGTCACGCGGTCGTCGAAGCGCGCTCCCAGGGTGATCAGCAGGTCCGACTGCTGCAGCGCGTACACCGCCGGCACGGTCCCGTGCATCCCGGGCATGCCCAGGTTCTGGTCGTGCGAGTCGGGGAAAATCCCGCGCGCCGTGAGCGTGGTGACCACCGGCGCGCCGGTGAGTTCGGCGAGCTCGAGCAGTTCCGCGGGCACGTCCGCCCGCATGGCGCCGCCACCCGTGTAGAGCACCGGACGCTGTGCCGCCGCGATCATGCGGGCGGCCTCCTTGATCTGCTTGGAGTGCCCGCGCGTCACGGGACGGTAGCCCGGCAGTTCCATCTGCGGGGGCCAGCTGAAGGTCATCATCGCCTGCTGGGCGTCCTTGGCCACGTCCACCAGGACGGGTCCCGGACGCCCGGTCGAGGCGAGGTGGAAAGCCTCCGCGATGACCCGGGGGATCTCCTGGGCGTCCGTGACCAGGTAGGAGTGCTTGGTCACCGGCATGGTCATGCCCACGATGTCCGCCTCCTGGAAGGCGTCCGAACCGATCGCGGAGCTGGCCACCTGACCGGTGATCGCGAGCATGGGGATCGAGTCCATGTTGGCGTCCGCGAGCGCCGTCACGAGGTTCGTGGCACCGGGACCGGACGTGGCGATGCACACGCCCACGCGACCCGAGGCCAGGGCGTAGCCCTCCGCGGCGTGCCCCGCACCCTGCTCGTGGCGTACGAGGATGTGGTTGATCTTCTCGGCGTCCAGCAACGGGTCGTAGGTCGGCAGGATGGCACCACCCGGCAGACCGAAGACGTCCGTGACACCGAGCTGCTCGAGGGAGCGGATGATCGCCTGGGAACCGGTCATCTCCTCCGGGGCCACGACCTCCGCCGCGGTACCCGTCAGCCGTGCCTGGTCCGTCTCCGCGGGCCGGGGCACCGAAGCCGCGGGCGGCCGCCGCTGGGCCATCACCGCCGGTGAGATCGGCTGATCCTTACTCATAGTGCTGTGTCCTTACCTGCTGTGTTGTGCGAGATGCCGAGCGGGGTGGCGCGGGGCGAGCCGGTGACAGGTCGTCATACATGGAAAAAGGCCCTTGCCACGGGTTCCGTGGGCTGAGGGCCTGGCGGGTACGCGCGTCGAGTACTCCTCAGGCCCGGTGTCCAATGAGGACGACCGGTACGAGGTCTACCACGATGCGCAGTGCCGTTGTCATACCGACCATGGTGTGACCCACAGAACGCGGGTGTCAAACTACGGACACCCCTTCTCACAATGTGAAACATTGTGTCCCCCACCGTGGCACCCCCGTCCGCGTGCGCGAGCCCGTCCGTGGTCGACCGTGCGGGACCGTGGTTGTCCGTGCTCACTCGTCCTGCAGGGCCAGTCGGCCCGGCTGCACGAGGAACTGCGGTGAGCGACCCTGCCGGATCAGTTCCAGCTGCTCCAGGATCAGCTTGCGCACCCGGGGCCGGAAGGAGACGTTGGAGCCGCCCACGTGGGGCAGCACGATCGAGCCCGCCGCGCTCATCAGGGAGTGGTCACCGGGAAGCGGTTCAGGGTCCACCACGTCCAGCGCGCAGCGAAGACGGCCCGAGACGACCTCCGCGGTCAGGGCGTCCGTGTTCACCACGGGACCCCGGCCCACGTTGACCACGAGGGCGTCGTCCGGCAGCAGTGCCAGGGTCCGCTCGCCCACCAGGTCGCGGGTCGCATCGCCGAGGGGTAGCGCGAGCACCAGGATGTCGGTGCGCGGCAGGATCTCGTCGAGTTCGTCGATGCCGTGGATACGGCCGGCCTCGTCCTCGCGGGCGTGGGAAGCCACTCGAGTGAGCTCCACCTCGAACGGTGCGAGTCGGGAGATGACCGCGCCTCCGATCTTCCCGACGCCCACCACGGTGACGCGAGAGTCAGCCACCGCGCGCGAGAAGTACCGCTTGTAGACACCCTCGTGCTGTTGCAACACGGCCCGGTCCAGGTTGCGTTGCGCGGCGATGATCAGTCCCAGGGCGATCTCCGCGGTCCCGGCCGCGTGCACCCAACCGCCGGCGGCCAGGGCCACGTCCTCACCAATCTTCTCGGGCACGCCGTCGAAGCCCGTGGACTGCAACTGCACCAGGCTCACGTCCCGCACGACGGAGGGGTCCTTGAGCCAGCGCCCGCTGTAGTAGGGGGCCACGGCGATGTCCACGTCCTCCCGGGCGCAGCCCTCCGGCTCGTTCTCCAGATCCCACAGCACGCACGTGAAATCGGTGGTTTCGGCGCTGATCTCGTCGAAGAGCTGCTGCTCGGGCAAGGAGATCACACGCAGGTCGGACAGCGGAACATCCTGGGAGTGGCTCATGCCCCCGATTCTACGGTCCGGTACACGCCGTAGGACCTGTACTACGGACGTGGCCCTCGGCACCCCGCAGCCCGATTTGACTCCCCCCGCCGTGGTGCTAAAGTAATCTCTCGTTGCGAGGGAGAAAGCAACGGCGAACATCGCCCGCTGACCCGTCCAACGCCCGCGCCTCTAGCTCAATTGGCAGAGCAATTGACTCTTAATCAATGGGTTCAGGGTTCAAGTCCCTGGGGGCGCACGGAACGACCGAAAGGACCGGATCACATGTGATCCGGTCCTTTCGCTGTCTGAACTCAACGAGCGTGCGCGGTCGCCCCGCCGCTCGTCGCGTTCCGGGTCACGACGACGCCGCTGCGCCGCCGGGGTCAGCGCGACGTGGCGCTGTGTTCCGACTCCGTCGGTGAGTCGGCACCCTCCGTGGGACCGGCCGGGGTCTCGGCGCCATCCTCGACCTCCATGCGCCAGCGTGCACCACCCAGGGTGGAGATCAGGTCGATGAGCTTGCGGCGGAACTGCTCGTCCGTGTCACGGTCGCTACCCAGCAACCCCTTCTCCAACCGCGCGGCGTCCACGAGGACCCGCTCCCCCGCCGGGGAGATGCTCACCATGTGGGAACGGCGGTCGAGCGCGTTGCGGGAACGCGTGATGTGACCATGCACCTCCAACCGGTGCAGGGTCTTGCCCATGGTCTGGGCCTGGACGCGCACTTGGTGGGCCAGTTGCGCCTGCGTCATGCTGCCCTCCGAGCGGAGGACGTCCAGGGCCATCACGCCCGCGTGGGTGATACCGAGAGACGCGAGGTTCTCGTTCCACGCGTGTTCCACGAGGCGAGCCGCCGTGGACAGCAGACGGTTCGTGGGCCACTGGTTCTTGTAGGACATAGGACTATCGTATCCGCTCGACGAAATCGCTGAACAATACTACGGGGCACCCCGCCAGTCAAATCCCCGCGCCGAACATCGTCTTGCGAACCCCTCTCGTGCGACTGCGGGAACCGCCCGGGATCGTGCGCGCTGGGCGCGGGGCGGACGCAGCGACGTCGTACGGCGGGACCGAGACCGGAGCCGGTGCGCGAACCCGAAGCATGGCATGCTCGGGTGCATCCCTGAACTGTACGTGAGAACGCGTCCTTAGGGAACACCTGTCACTCACCAGGAAGGATCACGCCGTGACCGTTCGTCTGTCCCCCGGGGACGCCGCTCCCGATTTCACCCTGCCCGACGCCCACGGGGAGCCCGTCGTCCTGGCGGGCCTGCGCGGTAGCAAGGTCATCCTGTACTTCTACCCCCGCGCCGAGACCCCCGGCTGCACCACGCAGGCGTGCGACTTCCGGGACAACATGGCCTCGTTCGGTGCCGAGGGTTACCGTGTGCTCGGGATCTCGCCGGACGCTCCCGCTGCCCTGGAGCGCTTCGCACAGAACGAGGGTCTGGGCTTCCCGCTGCTCTCGGACGAGGACCACGCCGTGGCGGAGGCGTACGGCGCGTGGGGCGAGAAGAAGAACTACGGGAAGGTCTATGAGGGTCTCATCCGCTCGACCGTGGTGCTCGACGAACAGGGGACGGTGAGCCTCGTCCAGTACAACGTGCGCGCCAAGGGGCACGTGGCCAAGCTGCGCCGGGACCTCGGCCTCGACACCTGAGCGGGCGGCCGCCGCCCGGCCTGGGACCCGGAACCGGGGCCGCACCGCGCGCGCTTCTCGGCGAGCGCGGAGGAAGCACTGGTTAGTCACTGGTTAGTATGGTGGACGATTCCGGGCACCCCCTCCGCGTTCAGGCCGAGTCCGGGTCCCGATGTCAGCGCGAGTGGTGGAACTGGTAGACACGCAGGATTTAGGTTCCTGTGCCTCACGGCGTGCGGGTTCGATTCCCGTCTTGCGCACCATGATGCCGCGTACTGCCGTGCGACGACGCGGCGACCAGAGAAAGGATGCGCCGTGGTTGCTGAGAACCGCCTCGGACGGCGTTCCTTCCTCTCCCTCGCGGGCGCGGGGTTCATGCTCACCGGTTGCGGGTCCACGACCGCCCGCCCCTCGGCGAGCGCCACCGCACCCCGCAACACGTTTGTTCTGGCGCACGCCGCGGCACCGACGGGGCTGGACCCCTCCCGGAGGAACTCGCAAGAGACGGCCCGGATCGCCACGCAGATCCTGGAGGGGCTCGTTACGGCGGACCGCTCGACCGGTGAGCCCGCGCCGGGCCTCGCGGAGTCGTGGGAGCTCGCGGATGATCGTCGGTCCGTGACGTTCACCCTGCGCCGGGGGGTCCGCTTCCATGACGGTGCCGCGCTGGACGCCGCCGCGGTCAAGGCGAACTTCGACAAGTGGCAGGCCCAGGCCGAGTCCTCCGAACCGTGGGCCTCGCGCTGTGCGTTCGCCACGGCCTTCCGCCACGGCACGTCGAGCCCGCTCGTGGCCTCGGCCTACGCCGGCACGGAGGTCACGGACGAGCGCACCGTGGTGGTGAAGCTCACCCGCCCCTACACGCCGCTGCTGGCCGCCCTGACCCAGCCGGCGTTCGGGATCGCCTCCCCCGCGAGCATCGAGGCGGGGACGGAGAACGAGCACCCCGTGGGCACGGGCCCCTTCCGCTTCGACTCGGCGACCGCCGACACCGTGAAGCTCTCCGCCCACGAGGGCTACTGGGGCGAGCTCGGGGACGTGGGCACCCTCGAGATGCGGGTCATCCGTGACGCACATGTGCGCTGTGCGGCCCTGCTCACGGGTGAGGTGGACGCGTACGACCTCGTGGGGCTCGACGCCTTCGCGCCCCTCGCGCGCCGCGGCGTGCAGGTGCTCTACCGCGACCCCTACTCCGTGTCCTACCTCGGGTTCAACCGTTCCGTCCCCGTGCTGCGGGACGTCGCGGTACGCCGCGCCGTCGCCTCCGCGATCGACCGCGGTGCCCTGGCGTCCCAGCTGTACCCCAGCGGGACCAACGTGGCGGACCAGTTCGTCCCCGCCCGGTTCAACGTGGACGGCGAGAACCTGCAGATCCCCGGCTACGACCCCCAGCGCGCCCGGGACCAGTTGCGGGCCAGTTCCTACCGGGGGCAGGCCCTGCGCTTCTACTACCCGCGCAATACGTCCCGGATGTACCTGCAGGAACCGGAGCGCGTGTACGCGCAGATCTCGGCGCAGCTCACCCGTGCGGGCTTCCGTCTGGACCCCGTCCCCATGGACTGGGACGACGGGTACGTGGACGCCGTGACCGACCCCACCGCGGGCCACGCGTTCAGCCTCCTGGGCTGGAGCGGGAGCTTCCGCGACCCCGACGGCTTCATGGGCCCGTTGCTGGGCACCCCTGACGCACAGTTGGGGGACGACGACGCCGGGTTGCTCACCGCGGTCAACCGCGCCGCCACCATGCCCCAGGGCGACGCCCGCAATGCCGCGTACCGCACGCTCAATGACCGCGTCTCGGCGGTGATCCCGGCCGTGCCGCTCGCGCACCCCGTCTCGGCGGTGGCTGTGAACTCGCGCGTGGCGTCCTTCCCGTTGACCTCCACGGGGTTCGAACGCTTCAACGAGCTGCGCCTGGCCTGAACCGCACCATGTGTGCCCGGCGGCTCCGTTGGGAGTTGGCTGGAGCTGGGGATACCCTGGACAACGGAAAGCCTCGGCGCAGTGCCGCGTCGATCATGCACGCACGGGAGACAATGTGACTTCATCTCAACCCACCGAATCCGTCGACGTCGTCCTGGTGGGCGCCGGCATCATGAGCGCCACGCTCGCGACCCTGCTCAGCGACCTGCAGCCGGACTGGTCCATGACCGTCCTGGAGCGCCTCAACGCCGCGGGTCTCGAGAGCTCCAATGCCTGGAACAACGCGGGCACCGGACACTCTGCGCTGTGCGAACTGAACTACGCACCCCAGGCCGCGGACGGCACTGTGAGCGCCACGAAGGCACTGAACATCAACGAACAGTTCCAGGTGACGCGCCAGCTGTGGAGCTCGCTCGTAGAGAACGGCACGCTCGAGTCCCCCGACACGTTCATCAACCCCGTGCCCCACATCTCCATGGTGTTCGGTGAGGACCACGCGGACTACCTGCGCGCCCGCTACGACGCGTTCAAGCCTCACAAGCTGTTCGAGCGCATGGAGTTCACCGAGAACCGCGACCAGATCGCCGAGTGGGCGCCCCTCACGATGCACGGCCGCGGCGCCGGTCGCGTGGCGGCGACCTTCGCCCCCGAGGGCACGGACGTGGACTTCGGTGCCCTCACCAACCAGCTGCTCACCCACCTGACCGGGCGCAACCTGACCGTGCGCTACGGTCAGGAGGTCACCACCCTGAAACGCCAGAGCGACGGTTCCTGGAACGTCTCGGTCGAGGACAGGCTCAACAGCGACAACAACCGCGTCATCCACGCGCGTTTCGTTTTTCTGGGTGCCGGCGGGGGCGCGCTGTCCCTGCTGCAGAAGTCGGGGATCCGGGAGGCCAAGGGCTTCGGCGGGTTCCCCGTCTCCGGTCTCTTCCTGCGCAACACCGATCCCACCGTCACGTCCCAGCACAACGCCAAGGTCTACGGCCAGGCCTCCGTGGGCGCCCCGCCCATGTCCGTGCCCCACCTGGACACGCGCTACGTCCACGGCGAGCGCACCCTGATGTTCGGGCCTTACGGCGGGTTCAAGCCCAACTTCCTCAAGCACGGTTCCCTGCTGGACCTGCCCAAGAGCGTGCGCGCACACAACCTCTACCCCATGACCCGTGCGGGTCTGGCCAACCTGGACTTAGTCAAGTACCTCGTGGGCGAACTGACCAAGACCCGGTCCCAACGCATGGACGCACTACGGGAGTACTACCCCGCCGCCGAGGAGTCCCAGTGGGAGCTCATCGAGGCCGGTCAGCGCGTGCAGGTCATGAAGTCGGATCGGCAGAAGGGTGGCGTGCTGCAGTTCGGCACCGAACTCGTGACCAGCGCGGATGGCTCGATCGGTGCTCTGCTGGGCGCCTCCCCCGGTGCGTCAACGGCCGTGCCGATCATGCTCAACCTGCTCTCCCGCTGCTTCCCGGCAAAGATGTCCGAGTGGGAGCCCAGGATCAAGGAGCTGATCCCCTCCTACGGCAAGAAGCTCGATGAGAACCCGCAGCTCGCGGACGAGATCATGGGTCACACCGCGCAGGTGCTCGGCATCAAGTAGTCCCGTTCCGGCGGACGTTACGGAGGGTCTTTGTGCACTGCGCACAAAGACCCTCCGTCGTCTCCACCTCTGATCAGCTGTGCCCCAATGCGTGGACAGGCTCTGTCCTCCCGGCCACAAGTGTGGACACCGCTCGCTGGGGGCGCGCTCATCCCCTCTCGTAACATGTAGATAACGTCCATAGGGGGTGGACGTTGCCAAAGGGGGAAGAATGACATCAAGGGGGAGTGTCGAAGCGTGGGATGCACTAAGCCGCTGCCATGTGTCGGTGACACGTCAGCTCCAACGCGGAGTGGATTTACGCGGCTTGTCTCGTCGTGAGTTCGAGGTCCTGGCCGCGCTGTGCACCACCGGCCGGGGTGGCCTGCGGTTACGCGATCTCAACAGCCACGTGCTGTTGACGCAATCGAGTCTCTCACGCATGCTCGAGCGTCTCGAGAACAAGGGGCTCGTGACCCGGCGCCAGGATTCCCAGGACCTGCGCGGTGTGCGGGTCGCCCTGACCGATGCCGGGACCCAGCTCTACGAGCAGATCTCGCAGGACAACGACCAGATGGTCGCGGACGTCATGAGCACCGCTCTGGACGCCCAGGAGATCAGGGTGCTCACGCGACTGAGTGAACGCATCCATCAGTACGCGTTGTCGTTGTCACGGTGACCGATCCGCACCGCTGCACGCACTGACCCGCCCGTACGGCGGCCCACACCGCGCCCACGATTCGTCGTGGGCGCGGTGTCGTGTCCGGCGACGTCGCGTACAGCAGAGTCGCGCCCCGGCGGTGCCGCATGCCCCGATACCATATGATGCAGTGCCGCGCCCGACGGCGCTGCGCCGTGCGGCGGTGTCGTCGGCAGTACCGGGGCCGGCGCCGTAGAGGCGCACGGTGCGTGGGCAGGGGTCGGGAGGTCGCTAAACTTCTGAGAGTACCTGCTTTGCGCAGCCACCACATCCGCTCCTGGAGAGGACCCCCATGACCAGTCAGCACCCGGAGTCCACGGTACGTCGTGAGAACGCCGCCCCTGACCCGGACCACGACGCCAAACCCGACTCCCCCACCGAACTCAAGGGGCAGTCGTGGGGCTACGTCTTCAAGCGGGCCGTGTCCGAGTTCAGCAAGGACGGGTGCACCGACCTGGCCGCCACGTTGACGTACTTCGCGGTGCTCTCGATCTTCCCGGCGCTGCTGGCGCTGGTGTCCCTGCTCGGTGTGTTCGGTCAGGGTGAGGCCACCACGAACGCCATCCTGGACTTCCTGAACCGCTACGCTCCCGCGGCCCTCGTGGACCTGCTGTCCGGGCCCATCTCCCAGTTGACCACGCAGTCCGGGGCCGGGTTCGCCCTGGTCGTCGGTGTCGTGGGTGCCCTGTGGACCGCGTCGGGTTACACCGGTGCGTTCGCCCGCGCCATGAACCGCATTTACGAGATCTCCGAGGGCCGCCCCTTCTGGAAGCTCAAGCCCATCATGCTGCTGATCACCCTGATCATCGTGCTGATCGTGGCCGCCGTGATGTTCATGGTGTTGCTCTCCGGTGACTTCGCGCAGACAGTGGGTGACCTGGTGGGTCTGGGTTCCACCACCGTGACCGTGTGGAACTGGGCCAAGCTGCCCGTCATCCTGTTCCTGCTCGTGCTGCTCATTGCGATCCTGTACTATGCGACGCCCAACGTGAAGCAGCCCAAGTTCAAGTGGTTGAGCCCGGGCGCGGCCATCGCGCTCGTGTTCATGATCATCGCCGGGCTCGGGTTCGCTTTCTACGTGGCGAACTTCTCGAGCTACAACGCGACCTACGGCGTCATCGGCTCCGTGATCATCCTGCTCCTGGGCCTGTGGATCATGAACAACGTGCTCCTCTTCGGCGCCGAGGTGGACGCCGAACTCGAGCGTGGCCGCCAGTTGCAGGGCGGGATCCGTGCCGAGCACGCCGTCCAGCTGCCTCCCCGGGACACCGCCCAGGTGAAGAAGCAGAAGGAGAAGGAGGAGAAGCTCGAGGCCGAGGGGCGCAAGATCCGGCTGCGCACCGAGCACGTGGACTACTCCCAGGACTCCTGAGTCCCCACGACGATCCTTGGCAACGCGGGCCCGCACCATGATGCGGGCCCGCGTTCTCATGTTCAGGGCCTGGCACCCGGTGTCGCCGACCGGGTTCGTCATCCGGTTTCTCGTCAACCCGGATCATCTCCCGGCTCGTCATCCGCACCCGGTTTTCGTCGCGGGGCGAACGACGCGGCGTCGTCGTACGATGCGTGGCGGCCACCATGCATACTGGGAAGGACGCTAGGAAGCTACGAGACGACGGAGGCAACCGTATGCACAAGGTCAAAGGCGTGGTGGTGCGGGCCAAGAACGAGCCCGCCACCGTTGAAACCATCCTGGTCCCCGATCCGGGGCCGGGCGAGGCACTCGTGGACGTGCTCACGTGCGGGGTGTGTCAGACGGACCTGCACTACAAGGTGGGCGGCGTGGGGGACGCTTTCCCCTATCTCCTGGGGCACGAGGCCGCAGGCGTGGTCAGCGCCGTGGGCGAGGGTGTCACGGAGGTCGCCGTGGGCGATCACGTGATCCTCAACTGGCGCGCGGTGTGCGGCGAATGCCGGGCGTGCCGCCGCGGTGAACCGTGGTACTGCTTCAATACCCACAATGCCGAGCAGAAGATGACCCTCGAGGACGGCACGGAACTCGAGCCCGCCCTGGGGATCGGTGCATTCGCGGAGAAGACGTTGGTCGCGGCCGGGCAGTGCACCCTCATCGAATCCCCGCTCGAGGGCGAACAGTACGCCGCGGTGGGTCTGCTGGGCTGCGGCCTCACCGCCGGGATCGGCGCGGCGATCAACACCGGTGCGGTCAAGCGCGGAGAGTCCGTAGCGATCATCGGCTGCGGCGGCGTGGGCACCGCCGCGGTCGCGGGTGCGGCGCTCGCGGGTGCGACGACGATCATCGCGGTGGACGTGGACGACGACAAGCTGAGCACCGCGCAGCGGCTCGGCGCGACCCACACGGTCAATTCTCGTTCCGTGGATCCCGTGGAGACCATCCGCGAGCTCACGGGCGGTCACGGCGCGGATCTCGTGATCGACGCCGTGGGCGTGGCCGACACCTTCATGCAGGCCTTCCAGGCGCGTGACCTCGCGGGTCGCATGGTCCTGGTGGGCGTTCCCAATCCCGGGACCGTGGCGGAGATCCCGCTGGACCAGGTGTTCTCCCACGGCGGGTCCATCAAGTCCGCGTGGTACGGGGACACCCTGCCCTCGCGCGACTTCCCGATGCTCGTGGACCAATACCTCCTGGGCCGGTTGGACCTGGATGCCTTCGTCTCCGAGCGCATCGCCCTCGAAGACGTGGACGCCGCGTTCGGGACCATGAAGTCCGGCAAGGTCCTGCGTTCCGTCGTGGAACTGGCCCGATGACGCGCACACCGCAGACCGTCCTGACCGACCCGCGCGGCGGCGTCACCGTCACGAACTGCGTCACGGAGGGTACGTTCAGCCTGGACGGCGAGACCTTCGACGTGGAGAACAACGTGTGGGTCGTAGGTAACCAGGCCGAGTGCGTGGTGATCGATCCCGCGCACGACCCCGACGCCGTGCTCGCCGCCGTCGCGGACCGCACCATCACGCACGTGCTGCTGACCCACGGTCACGATGACCACATCGCGGCGGTGCGCGAGTTCACCGACCGCGCGGGCACGGACGCCCCGATCATGATGAACCACGAGGACCTCATGCTGTGGCGCGCCGTCTACCCGGAGGGGCCCGAGCCCGAGCCGCTGCGAGGCGGACAGGAGATCCTCGCTGGCACCGTGATGTTCACCGTGTTGGCCACGCCCGGCCACTCTCCCGGGTCCGTGGTGTTCCACGCCCCGCACCTGGGTGAGAACGGGGTGGTCTTCACCGGGGACACGTTATTCCAGGGCGGCCCGGGTGCCACGGGGCGGTCCTATTCGGACTTCCCCACGATCATCGACTCCATCGAGAAACGGCTGCTCACGCTGCCCGAGGACACCCTCGTGCTCACGGGTCACGGCGACTCCACGACCATCGGCCAGGAGAAGCCACACCTGAGCGAATGGATCGCCCGCGGCCACTGAGTGATCGCGCTCGCGGTACCACGCCGCTCGGCCCGGTCCCCTGCGAACCGGCCCGGGCGGCGTCGTCGTGTGAGCAGCGTCAGATGCGGGGCCTGGGCCCGGGGCTGCGGCGTTGCGTGTAGTTGAAGATGAGGGCGGTGGCCAACAGCACCATAGCGGCCGCCATGGGGACCATGGCCGCGGTCATGTCGTCGAAGTGTACGCCCAGGTACGCGCTGAGCGTGAGTCCCAGCGCCGTGGCGATGCTCGACGTCACAGTCATGCGTGCCACGAGTCCCAGGAAGTCGCTGCCCGCAGTGACGTAACCGGCACTGCTGTGGAGGCACAGCAGGCACGGGCCTGAGAACAACCCGAGCGCGAGGAGCACGAGGGAATACCCCACGAAACCGGACGGCCCGGACATGAGCATGGATGCCAGCAGTGCACCCGTGGCGGCGAGAATCCACATGTTCTCAGCGCTCAACCGGCGGCGGAAACGCACGGCCAGGCTCGACCCCACGGCGGCCCCGAACCCCAGCAACGCATAGATGACCCCCATGGTCTCCACGCTGTCCAGGGACACTGAGTACACCACGAGGCACCCGAGTACCGCGCCCATGAGGGCGTTCAGCGCCGCCACACCGTAGATCAATCCATGGCTCAGCCGGAACACGGCACGGCTGCGCCCGGGCGCGCCGCGGGGGCGTCGCCAGGACCAGAGGGGCATATCCGCGCGGGGACAGCGGGCGGAGGAATGCAGGACGAATGCCGCCGTGATCAGCACGGTCCACACGGCGGCGAAACGCAGCACCACCGCCGGGCCCATGGTCACAGCGAGCAGTCCCGTGAGCGCGGCACCCAGCACCGTGGCCAGCCCCTCGTTCACGGATTCGCGGCGCATGGCCGCCGGGAACGCTTGTGACCGGTCCTGTGCTCGCAACACGGAGGCCCAGCGGAGCCGCGCGGCCAGTCCCATGGGTGTCATGACCACGCCGGCCACGAAGAACGGCGCGAGCGCGGACACGGCATCCCACGAGACCGGGATCTCGGTGACCTGGGCTCGTGACAGCACCCAGAGGATGATCCCCTGGATCAGGGAGAACGCGACCAGGGCCCACAATCGCCAGCGGGCGTTGGCCAGCGCGGCCACACCCACGCCGCTCACGGCTATGCCGAGACATAGGGACGCCGAGCTCAACGCGGCCGTCCACGCCGAGGAGGACGAGACCGCCACGAGCGTGAGCAGGCCCAACGGGGCCATGACCTGGGGCAGGCGGAGCAACATGGTGATCGCGCCCAGCCTGCGATCACTGCGCACGGTGCGTTCACGCGGGGTGAGCACCTTGCCGGGCTTCTCGGGCGCGGGGCGGCGGATCGCGGTACTCACGACCTCAGCCTACGCGGCATCCCACGGCCCCGCGACGACCGACAGATGCGAGCCGCCGGGGGTCTTGGTGACCACGAGCTGGGTGTCGATGCGTTGTTTCATCTCGCTCACGTGGGACACCACACCGATGACCCGCCCCGTGCGGCGCAACCCGTCCAGGGTCTCGAGGACCTGCTCGAGAGTTTGTTCGTCAAGGGAGCCGAACCCCTCGTCCACGAAGAGCGTGTCGATCTCCTGTCCCCCGGCCTCGGACCGGACGACATCCGCAAGAGCCAGGGCGAGCGCGAGCGAGGTGAAGAAGGATTCCCCGCCCGACAGTGTCTCCGTGCCGCGGCGGACACCGGTCCACGAGTCGTCGATCTCGAGTCCGAGCCCGGACTTGCCACCCCCTCGGGTGCGATCCGTATGCACCAGTGTGAAGCGGCCGGAGGACATCCGTGCCAGGTGTTCGGAGGCCACCGCGGCCACGTGCTCGAGCTTCGCGGCGAGCACGAACGAGGTCAGGGTCATCCGCAGGGCGTTCTCGGGGGAGTTCGCCGTGGCCACGTCCGCGAGTCCGCTCAGGCGCTGGGCGTCCTCTCGAGCACGCTCGAGTTCGGCGTGTCGGGCGGGCATGTGCTCGGCGTGGGATGCGGCGTCGGCCGCGAGGGTCTGCAGTCCGCCCAGCTTCTGGTTCAATGCATCCCGCAACTGTTCGTACCCGTCCCGTTCGGCGGCGGTGCGAGCCAGTGCTTCCTCGGACAAGCCCGCGCGTTCCTCGGCGCTGAGCCCCTCGGCGCGTTGCATGTCCTGGGTCGCGAGTTCCGCCGAGACTGAGTCCCGCTCCTCCTGTAGGGCGGTGAGCCGCTCGGAGAGTTCGGCCGCGTCCGCCGGGTCCATGAGAGCCTCGTCCGCGGCGCTCTCGGTCTCGAACGGGGACGCGTCAAGGGCACGTTCCACGGCACCCTGCGCGGTGCGGACCTCGTGTTGCGCGGCCTCCAGCGCCCGCTGTTGCGATTCCCACTCGCTCACCGTGCGCACGAGGTGCTCGGACCGTTCGAGGAACTCGGTGGCCGAATCGAAACCCTTGATGCGCCGGGCCAACTCCTCACGCGCCCGGTCGCACCGTGTCAGGAGTCCCTCGAGGCGCGCACGGGTCCCCGCGATGTCACCGTTGATCCGCGTCCCCTCCCCCTCGAGATCTTGGACCTCCCGCCGAGCAGCCGCGATCTCGGCCTCACCCCGGCGCACCTGGGTCAGGCTCTGCTCGAGTCGGGCCAGTTCCTCATCGGCGTGGCGGCACCGGTCCACGGCGGCGTCGACGTCCATGTCCGCGCCGCCCGCGAGCGCCTCGGCCGCACCGGTCTGCGCCCGCTGCCACGCTGCGTGGGATGCATCCACGGTGTCCTGTGCGGTGTCCCGGGCGGCGCGTGCGCGATCGAGTGCGTCATCGGTGACCTCGTCCTCGGTTCCGGAGCCGGCGAGGTGCGGGTGCTCCGTGGCTCCGCACACGGGGCACGGATCCCCCGGCTCCAGCCCGGTGGCGAGGGTCGCGGCCGCGCTCGCGTAGCGCTGCGCTTCGAGCGCTTCCACGTGCTGGGCGGCAGCCCGCCGTGCGGTTTCATCCTCCCGGTACCGGCGCGCCCGTTCCTGCTCCTCCGCCCGGGCCCGTGCGTATTCCCGACTCGCGGCCACGGCCTCCCGCGCGGTGCGGGCCCGTTCGCGCACGAGGGCCTCGTCCTTGACCTCCCCCAGGAGTTCGCGATGCGATTCCTCGCTGCGGGTCAAGGCGTCCCGCGCTGAGGCGAGATCCCGGGTGAGGTGCGTCGCCCGCTCTTCGAGCGCCGAAAGGGCCTTGCGTTCGCGAGCCGCCTCCTCCTCGTCCCTCGTGAGCGACTCCTCCTGGGCCACGGCGCCCCTGGCGGATTCGCGCGCGGTCACGACTGCATCGCGCAGACCCGCGGGCACCTGCCCGGACTCGTCCACGGCGTCCATGAGGCTCGCGTCCGGACCCAGAATGTGCTGAGCCACGCGGGCCGACGGCGCGTCCCCCGTGACAGTGGCACGCAGGTCGGTGACGGCGGCGTCAAGGGTCGCGACGCGCCGTCGGGCGTCACGCAGTTCCACGAGCGGCGCTTGCAATTCCTGTGCCGCCTCGTGCTCGCGCAGTTGTCGGGCCGCACCCTCCGACTGCTCCGCGTGCTCCGCGAGTTCATCCCGGCGCCGCGTGAGTTCGCCGCGCCTCCTGACCAGCGAATGCAGGGTCTCCAATTGTGCGTAGCGCTGCTGGGCCCCTGTGTACGACGACGCCGCGCCGTCCCGTGCCCGGCCCACCGTGTCTACGAGGGTGTCGCAGTCGTCGACCAGCTCACGCCATCGATCCGGGCCCCCTTCGTAGTCGGCGTCCCCCGATATCCCGTCCGCGGGCCCCTCCTCCGAAGCGGCCGACGCAGCACTGCTCGAGGCTCGGCCCTGGTCAGACGAACCCGCGTCAGTTTTTCCACCGTTGGCGTCCGCCGCGGTGCCCACGGCGACGTCGCCGACCGACCCCTCGTCCGACGGGAGATCCAATCGGGTCCGGAGCGCCCCGGGGAGGTCCGATAAGACGTCCTCCGGTAACCGGGCGACCGTGTGGGCCACGCGTTCCCTGAGCCGGGCGAGGACCTCGTCCGCTCGTTCCGCCTCGCGTTCCGCCTCGTACAGGACGCTCTTGGCTCGATCCGAGCGCGTTTTCAGCTCATCCTGGATGTCCGCGTAGACGTCCGTGCCGAACAGCGTTTCCAGGAGGTCTTCCCGCTCCTTGGAACCGGCTTGCAGGAACCTGGCGAACTGGCCCTGGGGAAGCATCATCACCTGGGTGAACTGCTCACGGTCCAGGCCCACGACATGGTGGATGGTCTGCCCCACGTCGTCCGGGCGGTAACCGCGGTCCACCCATTCCCCCGCCACGTGTTCCCGCAATGACACCGTGGCGTGACGGTCGCTCCACCCGGACGCAGCCCGGGAGGACGGTTCGCGCCACGCGGGCGTCCTGCTCACGTGCCACCGCCGGCCACCCGCCGTGAACTCCAACTCGACGCGCGGCCCGGTGCGGGGATCCGCGTGATCACTGTGCTGGGCCTTGCGCCCGCCCTTGGCGGCAGTCGTGGGCCCGGATCCGTAGAGCGCGAAGCAAATGGCATCCAACACGCTGGTCTTACCCGACCCGGTTTCGCCGTTGAGCAGGAAGACCCCTGCCTCGTTCAGGACGTCGAAATCCACCGTCTCCCGCTTGGCGAACGGCCCGAAGGCGGTGATCTCCATCCGATGCAGCTTCACTGCTCCACTCCCCTGCTGCGCGCGGCGGCCACCGCGTCCGCGATCTCGTCCTGTTCCGGCCCGGACAGCCCCCGGTGCCGCACGTGGTCGTAGAACTGGGCGCACAGCTCCTCGGCACCGGCGGCTTCCGCCACCCGCGCGCTGTACGCCTGCTGGGTCAGAGTCCGGCCGCCCTCGGGTTCCCAGCGCAGTTCCACCGTGCGGGGGAACCGCGTCCTGATCCGATCCATCGCGGATGCCGGGCGGTCACGATCCGTGAGGACCACCTGACACCAGGCACCCTCCGCCGAGGTGTGCGCCGGATCCCGTAGCAACTCGTCGAGTGTCCCCCGCAGGCACGCCAGATCCATGCGCGCGGCGTGGTCCAAGCCGGTGACCTCATGGACCCCGGTCTCCTGGACGTCCACGAGCCACGCTCCCTTGGGGTGTCCGGCCTCGGAGAAGGAATAGGCCACGGGCGAGCCGCTGTAGCGCACGGCGTCCGCGACTCGCTGCCGGCGGTGGATGTGGCCGAGCGCCGTGTAGTCATGACGGGCGAAGACCTCCGCCGGGACGGTGCCGAGGCCCCCGGAATCGACGACGCGCTCCGAATCCGTGGGTTGCGCCCCCGTCACGAACGCGTGCGCCATGACGACGGACGGGATGTCGCCTCGTTTTTTCCTGTCCACATCGATGCGCTCCATCACGGTGCCCAGCACGGCCTGGTGCGTGGGTGCACAGTCGAGCGACGGCGCGGCCGCGCGCGGTTCGATGTACGGGATGCCGTACACGGCCACCGTGAACGCCCCCGACAGGGTGGCACCGCGCGGGTCGGGGGCGGGCGGCGCCGTCGCCCGGGCGACCGTGACCGAGGAGTCCTCCGACTGCGAGAGCAGGACCGGGACGTGGGCCTCCGCCACGCGGGTCAACAGGTGGACGCCACCGTGGGACATGATGCCGGAGCCGAAACCCAACCGCGCCGGGGAGTCGTGGTTGCCGCTCGTGAGTATCACGTGCGCGCCCGCCTCGCGGATCTGCGCCAGGGTGGTGCTGAGCAGCTCCACCACCTCCGTGCGGGGCTGGGCGCGGTCGTACACGTCCCCCGAGACCAGGACCGCGGAGACACCGTGGTGCCGCACCCACTCGACGATCTCGGCCATGGCCTGCGCCTGGATGTCCAGGATGTCGACGCCGTGGAAGGTACGCCCCAGGTGCCAGTCGGAGGTGTGCAAGATCAGCATGGGGTCAATGTAACCGCGGTCTCGGACACCCACAGCGACCTCCCGCACATGTGCAGGTCACACGGCGCAGGCCCCCTGACGGTGTGATCCACCGCGGCCGCCACCGCTTCGCTAGGCCGGCGGCGCGCCACGTGGCGGATTGTTTCTACTCGCTAGTTCCCTCTTCCACGCCGTGACCAGGGGTCATGCATGCGCATGTTCTTCGTCGTCCACAAGCTACGGCCCGGGCATGGCCCGCGCCGTCTTGCGCCTCTATGCTCTGGGGGATGTCTGGTACGTCACACAACGGTGTGGCACGAGGGGGTTCACCGGGATGCATTCACCACGACTGATCGCCACGGCCGGCCGGGGAACGACCCTCGCCCTGCTCGCAGCGCTGCTACTCACCGGGTGCGGTAACGGCTCGCCCGGAGCGGGTGGGGGTTACAGCGCCGCGCCCACGGGAGCCACTTCCACGGGGACGACGGCGCAGCCCACGTCCCCCGCGCCGGACGCCTCCCCCGCATCCCCGACGACGCCGCAGAGCGGGTCCCCGAGCGGGTCCGACAGCGCATTGCCCGATGACTGGCGTCCGGAGGAACCCACGGTGCTGGCCACGGGCCAGAAGGTCCCGGAGGACTACGAACCCGCCACCCTGGAGCATCCGGCCCGCAATGTTCCCAAGCCCGTGATGCCCGCGGAGGCCAGGGACGAAACCGAGGCCGGCGCGCAGGCGTTCCTGAACTACCGCGCCGATGCCCAGTGGTACTCGATCCAGACCGGGGACACCTCGCTGATTCGGGAAGTCACCTCGACGGATTGCGAGAAGTGCACCGAGCAATACGACGCGTATGAGGCCATGTACGCCAAGGGGAATTGGGCAGCGGGTGGATTCGAAGTGCCCACGATCGTACCCGGCTCCTTCAGTCAGCGGCCTGACGGAGGCTACAACCTTCCCGTCGACGTCAAGAGCTCGGGGTCCGTGGCCTTCGTCGACCAAGCCATCCCGAGACGACAACTACCGTTCGCAGAAAAAGATGCGTTCGATTGCTACATCTACCGCGACGGGGATCGCTGGATGTACCTCACCGGATCACCACGAGGCTCCCTGTGAAATGGTCATCGTCCCTGAGGGTGTTTGTCATGCCCCTGGTGATTCTTGGATTCGCAGGTTTACTACCTCAGTCCGCTTCCGCCGATGACGGTGGCGTTCCGGATTTCGGAATCTCTTCCAAGGAAAGTCAGATGTCAACGAATGCCCATGCGCACGGGGCAACAATCGATGTCATTCTGAAAAGTCGAAGCAATTCATCTGCCATGTCGAGGGCTCAGGTCAATGAGCACAACGGAGGCACTACCTCGAACGCGACCCGCCAGGCTGCGGCGTGGGATCCGGATACCGATCCCACGTTCCAGAAGGCGCTGCGTGATCGGCTCATGTCCAACGAGGATTCAATCTTCTTCAACGCCCGCCTGATGGACACCGCTAAGAACAAAACCGTCTACGGCCTCCAAGACCCCTGCACCGACCAACGTGGGGCAGCACTCACACGGTGCCGTACCACCCAGGAATGCACCGACGACACCGGGGCCGCCGGTGTGAACATGGACATCGTCATTGGCGGGGCCAATGACAGGACCCGCGCCGCGCGCGGTACCCAACTGTGCGTCAGCAACACCCAAGCCGATCAAGCCAGCGACGACGGGTACGTGCCGCTGCCGGTGTTCACCCTCCAGGACTTCCAACAACTGGCCGTCGCCCCCGCCGCCAGTCACGTCCAACCCGCCCCGGACACCTTGAAGAACATGCACACCAATGTTTATGCGCAGGCCCAACCCCAGACCTTCACCACGACCCTGGGTGGCTACACTGTCCAGGTGAGGGCCTACCCCGTCCAATACACCTGGTATTACGGGGACGGCACCACCCTGGGCCCCACACCCCTGACCGGTGCACCGCTACCGGACGGTGCGTGGGATGAGCCCACCGACACCTCCCATGTGTACACCACCACCGGGGACTTCACCGTGACCCTGACAACCTCGTTCTACGGGGAATACAACATCGCCGACACCGGGTGGCAACCGGTCGCCGGCTACAACCAAGTCACCTCACCCCCGGTCGCGTTGAGTGTGTGGCGGGCCACCGTGCACAACGTCGCCGATGACTGCCACACCAACCCCACCGGCATCGGCTGCCCCGGCACCGACAAATAGCCGAGCCCAGGGAGGGTCGCGCCCCCACGCTCTCGAGGCCGGACATGCCCGTACGACCGCACACGCTCCTGAGACACCCGGCCGACTTGATCCATCCCGTACCCGAGGCGCCCCCAGCCCGGGCAGGCTCCTATGCCGCCCGGACCTCTTGAACGGCCCCATGCCCGAGCTGCATCACCCCGCACGATCCATTGCCACCCTCATAGACTGATCCCATGACCTCACCGCGCACGCCCGAACTGTTGGAACAAGACCGCGGTCTGGACGCGGCGTCCTCGTGGTATCCGTCGCTCGTGAGGAGCGTGTTCCTCGCGCCGTGGCGCGCGACCGCGGCCGAACGACCCGGCGAGGGAACCCAGCTCCTCGCGCGCACCGCGGGGGCGCTGAACGAGGTGGCCCACTGGGCGAATGACGGTCAGGCCGCGGATCCCACGGCGTGCGCGTGGCTCGCGTACTTGCGCTGGGCCGTGCGCAACGGCGCGAAGCTCCCCGGCGACGCACCGCACCCGCCCGACGACGACCTGGACCACGACTACCCCCTCCTCACCGCACCGGGTGAGCACGCCGGGGACGGTTTCACCGCCTTGTCCATGGGCCGCCTGGGCGAGGTCACTCGTCCGGTCCTGCCACTCGCGGACAGTGCCGAGATCCTGGCCCGCACGCTGCCCTATGGACTGGTGCCCCACATCGGGTGGAAGTCGCTCGTGGCCCTCGCCGTGGACTCGGCCGCGATCACCCACGGCAGCGCCGAGGCACAGACCGCGGCTGTTGGTGCGGCCCTGACCGTTCACGCGGCGGGCCGTGCGCGGGGCAGTGGGGCCTCACTTCAGGACGTAGTCGAGGAAACCGGCCGAGTGGTCGCACTCATGACCCGGCCCGCGCCCCTCACCCGGGAGCTGCTCGACCTGTGCGCGGACCGATCCGCCCGGGACTCCCTGTTCGATGGGATGACGGAACCCGCGGGAGCGTTCACGCGGGCCGTGGGGGACGGAACCGCGGCGTCGTCGGCCCTGGCGCTGGGGCTCGCGGCGGTGCTGTGCGCCGAGGATGCGCCGCACGCGGACAGCTCGGGGGACGACGTCGCTCAGCGGGCTCTCTCGCTGCTGTCCGGTCACCCGGCGGCGAACGACGCGGCACGTACCGTCGCGGTCAGTGTTGCTGCCGCGCGCTGGGGGCTCGGCGACGCCGCACACGGCGAGGACATCGGGGAGAGCGGCAACGGCGCCGCCGGCGACAACCGCATGGCCCGGCAGGACGCCGTGGCCGACGACAACAGCCGCACCACAAAAACGGACAGCGGCACGGACACATCCGGCACGGATCCCTCCGGAACCCGCGGGGCGACCCGCCGTGAACTGCTCGCCCTGGCCGATCGCTGGCTCACCCTGTGGCGGCCGCACGCCTGAGAATCACCCCGATCGGAGGCGCGTCGCGTCACAGGGTCGCGCGCTGCAGCCTGACCCCGTAGTGCGCCGTGAGTTCGGCCATGCTGCGCGCCCCACTGCGGCGCGCGAGATCGAGCACGATCCCGGCGCACGCGAGGGAGTCACTGAGCGCATTGTGGTGCTCCACGACCTCCGCCCCCGCCGCGCGGGACGCCGACGGCAAAGCGTAGGAACGCAGCGTGTAGGCCGCACGGGCCAAGCGGAGAGTGCACGCGTAGTCCCAGTTCCGAGCGGTTCCGCCGCACGCCCGGTTCGCCGCCTTGATCACGCCGGTGTC
The DNA here is from genome assembly GCF_001665945.1 of Kocuria sp. ICS0012. NCBI lineage: Bacteria > Bacillati > Actinomycetota > Actinomycetes > Micrococcales > Micrococcaceae > Kocuria > Kocuria sp. ICS0012. Next base: position 54,941 of record NZ_LZMM01000026.1, read on the forward strand.
GAAGACGGCATTGTGTGCCACCAGAACCGAATCCGGATCCTCCGGGCTGATGTTCTCGCACATCCAGTCCCACAGCAGGTCGAACGTGGGCGCGTGGGCGACGTCCGCGGGCCGGATGCCGTGGATCCGGACGTTGCCGGGCTCGAACCCGTCGTGACCGAGCGGCGGACGGATGAGTGAGTACCGGGTGTCCACCACCTGGCCGTCCCGGACCCGTACCACCCCCAGGGCGCACGCGGACGCAGGGCTGCGATTGGCGGTCTCGAAATCTATGGCGGTGAAACTGACGGGCACCCGATCAGGGTAGGCAACGCCTCCGACATGGCATGTCGCTCACACGGAGGCCATGGCGCGGGTCTCGTACCACGCGTCGGCCTTCTCCACGGCCTGGCGGATCTGGGCGGTGTCGAGCTCATGGTGCAGCGCGTATGCCACGGCCTGCAGCGGGAAGATCCGGGAGTGCAACCGCGCGCGCAGATAGTTCTCCTCGTCCGTGGCCTGGCGCACGCTGGACCAACCGAACCAGAGTCCCAGGGACGCGACGTCGTACGCGGGATCGCTCATGCTCGCGTGGTCCCAGTCGATCACGCCCACCAGGTGATCGTCCTGCCACAGCATGTTGGAGCCCATGAGGTCCCCGTGCACGAGCCGCGGCGGGACGTTGTCCAGGGCCACGAGGTCCTCGATCGCATTCATGGCGCGGTCCCGGTTCCGCGGGAGCAGCAGCGGCAGCACCTGGTCCAGCAGGACGTGGCGACGGCGGTGACCGCCCCAGTGCTGACCGGGCCGGTCCAGCCACGGTTCCGCCGCGCGCGCGTCCGCATTATGTACCTGCTCGAGGACCCTGCGCAGCTCCCGCGGGTCCGCGTGCCCCGGCGGGCGGGGGCTGCCCGGGATCCAGGTCATCCCCACCGCGGTGTACCGCCCGTCCTGCAGCACGGGGGTCAGGGGGCGCGGCACGGCGAAGTCGAACTCCGGTAGCCGCGACAGCGCACGGGTACGCCTGCGCACGTTCTCCCCCGAGGTCGGGTTCTTGGCGATCCGCACGCTCATCACGTGCCCCGCGTTGACCACGATGTGCGCGGACCCGCCGGCGTGCAGCTCCCACTCGGAGCGATCCACGCGCACCCTGGCCTCCGCCAACACAGCCTCGACAGCCGGAGCAAAAGGTAGGTGTCCGCACGCGAAAGTCATGGGTCAGTCCTCTGGCTCCGGTTCCAGGGGGGACGCCACTGTGGCTTCCGGCCCGTCCTGCCGCGCGGTCCCACTCGAACCCGTGAGCAGCTGCAACAAGTGCGGCAACACGGCGGCCATGGCCTGCGCACGATGGCTGATCCTGTTTTTGTGCTCTGGGCTCAACTGCGCGCAGCTGAGGCCGTCCTGGCCGTCCGGGGCGAAGATCGGGTCGTAGCCGAACCCGTTCTCCCCCGCGGGTTCGCGCAGAATGTTCCCGGGCAGCTCACCCGTGACCACGTGCTCGGCGCCGTCCGGTGCGACGACCGCGGCGGCGCACAGGAAGGAGCCGCGGCGGTTTTCGGGGGCGATGTCCCCGAGCTGGGCGAGCAGCAGCTGGAGGTTGGCGGCGTCGTCGCCGTGGACCCCGCTCCACCGCGCGGAGAAGATGCCCGGGGCGCCGCCCATGACGTCCACGCTGAGTCCCGAGTCGTCCGCGAGCGCGATGAGTCCCGTCTCCGCGGCGGCAGTACGCGCCTTGAGCAGCGCGTTTTCCTGGAACGTGACGCCCGTCTCGACGACGTCGCTCAGCCCGGCCGTGCGCGCGTCCACCACAATCCCTGGATCGGTCAGCCCCGCGTCGCGGAGCATGGCCTGCAGCTCGCGCACCTTGCCCGCGTTCTGTGTCGCGAGCACCACGCGGGCACCGCGTGCGTCATCGGCCACGGGTGGCCTCCAGGGTCTCCCGCTGGATCTCGGCCAGCTGGGCGCACCCAGCCACGGCGAGGCCGAGCAGCACGTCCAGTTCGGCGCGCTTGAACGGTGCGCCCTCGGCCGTGCCCTGGACCTCCACGAAGTCCCCCGAGCCGGTCACGACGACGTTCATGTCGGTTTCCGCGCGCACGTCCTCCACGTACGGCAGGTCCAGCATGGGAACACCGTCGATGATCCCCACGGATACGGCCGAGACCGTGTCGATGAGGGGGTTGACCCGCGGCTTGAGGATGCCGTTGTCGTGGGCCCAGCGGATGGCCTCGGCGAGCGCGACGTACGCGCCGGTGATGGACGCGGTGCGCGTACCGCCGTCGGCCTGCAGGACGTCGCAGTCGAGGACCACGGTGTTCTCCCCGAGGGCCTTGAGGTCGATGATCGAACGCAGGGAGCGGCCGATCAGACGCGAGATCTCATGGGTGCGGCCACCGACCTTGCCCTTCACCGATTCGCGGGCCGAACGCGTGGAGGTGGCGCGCGGGAGCATGGCGTACTCCGCGGTGACCCAACCCCGGCCCTCACCCTTGAGCCAGCGGGGAACGCCTTCCGTGAGGGACGCCGTGCACAGCACACGGGTGCCGCCGAATTCGATCAGGGCGGAACCCTCGGCCTGCTCGGACCAACCGCGGGTGATGGTGATGGGCCGCAGTTCGTCGACGGCGCGCCCGTCCGCTCGTACCAGCCCCGATGCGGCGGAGCCACCCTCGCCCGTGGAATTCTCGGTGGATCGTGCCGGCTCGGTAGGCGAAGTCATGGGTTTCAGCCTAGTCCCCGGTCACCGCGCTTGCCAATGCAGTGAACGACTGGTCGGTCGGCCCGGCGACGTCGTAACTCGTGGCCACGCGGGCCACCGTGACCGGGCCGGAGAACGCTCCGACGGCCTCCGCCGTGGCCGTGTCCACCGAGTTCCACACGGGCAGGTGGGTCAGCAGCAACCGACGCACACCCGCGGCGGTCGCGGTCTCTCCCGCGCGCTTGCCCGTGAGGTGGATCCCGCGCAGATGGTCCTCGCGGCCCTCCTGGTAGGCGGCCTCACACAGGAACACGTCCGCGTCTCGGGCCGCTGCCACGAGCTCGTCGCACACGTCGGTGTCCCCCGAATACGTGAGGACTTCCGTGCCCTGGGCCCCGCGGTACTCCACGCGCAGCGCATAGGGCTCGGGGCACGGGTGGTTCACTGGGTGGGGCGTGACCGTGAACGGACCCACGGTCACGGGCTGGTTGGCCTGCCACACGTGGAAGTCGAACTCGGTGTCCATCGAATGCTCGGGCGGCAACAGGTGCAGCTGGTTGAGGTAGCCGTGCAGCATGGACGGACCGTAGATCGGGATGCGACCGCCCTGCCATCCGCGGGGATCCCACTTCACGGCCACGTGCAGACCGCCCACGTCCACGCAGTGGTCCGGGTGCAGGTGGGAGAGCATGATCGCGTCGATCTCGTGCAGGTCGATGTGGCGCTGCAGGACACCCAGGGCACCGTTGCCCATGTCCAGCACGATGCGCCACGTACGCCCGTGCGCGTCTTCGCCGGACAGCAGGTAGCACGAGGCGGGGGCATCGGGCCCGGGAAAACTTCCTGTGTTACCGATCACTGTGAGGATCATGGGTGATCGCCTTTCTGGTGCCGACTCAGCGCTGAGCCGCGTGGATCGTGGCGAGGGAACCGGTGGGGTACTGCTCCGCGACGGACGCCGTGTGCCGGACGCGGACCACTTCGGGGCCCAGGAACCGTTGGGCGAGGACCTCGAAGCTCACGGGGTCCCCCGTGGCCAGGAATTCGTGGTGGGGAGCGAGCTCGGGATCCCGCTCGAGGTGGTTGTCCAACAGGCAGCGGTAGACGTCCCGCGAGGCCTCTTCCGAGGACGAGACCAGGTTCACGCTCTCGCCCATGACGTAAGAGATCACCGCCGTGAGCAGCGGGTAGTGCGTGCACCCGAGCACCAGGGTGTCTACGCTCGCGTCCTTGAGGGGCTGGAGGTAGCGCTGGGCGGTGCGCAACAGATCGGGCCCCGTGGTGACGCCGCGCTCCACGTACTCCACGAATTCGGGGCACGCCACGGACGTGATTTCGAGCTGGGGTGCGGCCGCGAACGTGTCGTCGTACGCGCGCGAGCCGATCGTCGCCTCGGTGCCAATCACCCCCACCCGACCCGAGCGTGTGGTTGCCACCGCGCGGCGCACCGCGGGCTGGATGACCTCGGTCACGGGGATGTTGTAACCGCGCGTGTAACGCTCGCGCGCATCCCGCAGCACTGCGGCGGACGCAGTGTTGCACGCGATCACGAGCAGCTTGACCCCGGAATCTACGAGGTCGTCCATGATGCGCAGGGCGTTGGAACGCACTTCGGCGATCGGCAGGGGCCCGTAGGGGCCGTGCGCGGTGTCACCGACGTAGAGGATCTCCTCGTTGGGCAGCTGGTCGATGATCGCCCGCGCCACCGTGAGCCCGCCCACACCCGAATCGAACACGCCGATGGGCGAGTTGGGATTGGGACCGGTGGGACGTTCGTGCACCTGCATACCGGAAAACTGTAGTGCTTTTCGCGCGCGCCCTCGCGCATGAGACGTGTGACCTTGGCGATCCCCGGTCACCGGGGCGGCAGGGTCTTCAGCAGCGCGTTCATGAGAGTCTCCTGAAGCCAGGAGACGAAGTTGTAGACCACACCCATGTACTGCTCCACGTCCTCGGCCCGGCCGAAGTCGGTCAGCTCGGCCACGCGCTCGGCGGCCTCGGTCGAGTCGATGTTCAGCCGGGAGGCCAGCACGAGGCGGACGTCGTTGAGCGAGCGCGCGAAGTCCTGTGCCTGCGCCACGCTCAGCACCACGGGCTGGGATTCCAGGGCCAGGGAGGACGCACGCAACGCCGCGGTCTTGCGTTCGCGCAGCGAGCGGTCCGTGAGTCGCCGGAACTCCGCGGCCTGTTCCGGGTCCGACGACGCCGCGGGCAGCAGCCTGCGCACCGCCGGGTCCGTGGGTTCGGCCACCTCCTCGTCCCAGCCGAGCAGCGCCTCGAGCGGGTCGTCGTTGCGAGCCGGTCCGTCCTCGCGCGCTGCGGGCGCCAGGGTCTCCCCCACGTCCGAGAACAGTTTCTGCAACAACCGCACCTCGGGGGCTTCGAACCGACCGACGATGCCCTTGCGCGTGCGCTTGAACCCGTGCGCCATCAGTGCTCCCCCGCCTTCTCGTACGTGGCCCACAGGCCGTAGCCGTGCAGCGAGCTCACGTGCGTCTCCGCCTCCTCGAGGGTTCCCGTGAACACGATCGAGCGGCCCCGGTTGTGCACCTCGAGCATGAGTGTGCGGGCCTTGGCGTCGGAGTAGCCGAAGTGGGTGCGGAACACGTAGACCACGTAGCTCATGAGGTTCACTGGATCGTCCCACACCACCACGTTCCACGGCACGTTCATGGCCGTGACCGCCTGCTCCTCCCGTTCGAGCACGGGGGACTCCGCCGGCGCGGAGCTCATCAGGACGGCCGGGATCCGGGCGGGGACGGCGCGGTGCGTAGTGAACATCGCCTCCATGGTAGTCACGGGGACACGGATGTGCGCACGACGGACGGCCCACTAGGCTGGCCACGTGAACGAGCACACCTATTCCTGGCACCCGCAGCCCACGTCCTTGCTGACGGACCACTACGAGCTCACCATGTTGCAGGCCGCGCTCCGGGCAGGCACCGCGTCCCGCCGCAGCGTGTTCGAGGTCTTCGCCCGCAGACTCCCCAACGGCCGCCGCTACGGGGTGTTCGCCGGGATGGGCCGGGTGCTCGAGGGGCTCGAGCAGTTCCGATTCACCGACGAGCAGCTGCGGTTCCTGCGGGACACCGCCGTGGTGGACGCCCAGACCGTGGCGTACCTCGAGAACTTCCGTTTCACCGGCCAGATCCGCGGCTACGCCGAGGGCGAGACGTACTTCCCCCACTCGCCGCTGCTGAGCGTGGAGTCCTCGTTCGCCGAGGCGTGCGTCCTGGAGACCTACATCCTCTCCGTCCTGAACTTCGATTCCGCCGTGGCCTCGGCGGCCTCCCGCATGGTGGGTGCCGCGGGAGAGCGCCCGTGCATCGAGATGGGATCGCGCCGCGCCCACGAGCAGGCGGCCGTGGCCGCGGCCCGCGCCGCCGTGGTCGCGGGCTTCGACTCGACCTCCAACCTCGAGGCCGGTTTCCGCTACGGGGTCAAGACCGTGGGCACCGCGGCCCACTCATTCACCCTGCTGCACGACTCCGAGGAGCAGGCGTTCCGCGCCCAACTGGACGCGCTGGGTGTGTCCACGACCCTTCTGGTCGACACGTACGACGTCGAACGGGCCGTCACGCTCGCCGTCGAGATCGCGGGCAAGGACCTCGGGGGCGTACGCCTGGACTCCGGCGACCTCGTGACGCAGGCCACGTCCGTGCGCGCGCTGCTCGACAAGCTCGGCAACTCCAACACCCGGATCACGGTCACCAGCGACCTGGACGAGTACGCGATCGCCGCCCTGCGCGCCGCTCCCGTGGACGCATACGGCGTGGGCACGCGCCTCGTCACGGGCTCGGGTGCCCCCACGTCGTCGATGGTCTACAAGCTCGTCTCGCGCGAGGGCGCCTCGGGCGCCATGGAACCCGTGGCCAAGGCGTCCTCCGGCAAGAAGTCGGTGGGCGGCGAGAAGTACGCGCTGCGCCGTCGTGATTCCCAGGGCGTGGCCACACACGAGATCGTGGGCGTGTCGCACATGCCCGAGGACGACGGCGATGACCGCCCCCTGCTCGTGGACTACGTCACCGGCGGCGAGCTGCACGACGGCTGCACGGGCCCCGAGGCCGTAACCCGTGCCCGGCAGCGCCACGTCGATTCCGTGGCCGAACTGCCCCGCGCGGCGCGCCGACTCTCCGAGGGCGAGCCCGTGATCCCCACCGTGATCGAACCCGGAACCGCACACTGACCAGGGAGGTAGCCATGCGCACTGCATTGCTGATCGTGGACATCCAGAACGACTTCTGCGAGGGCGGCAGCCTGGCCGTCGAAGGCGGGGCGGCGGTCGCCGCGCAGGTCTCCGAGTACCTCGAGGACCACCACGGCGACTACGTTGCCGTGGCCGCGACCCAGGACTGGCATGTTGACCCCGGGGAGCACTTCAGCGACACCCCCGACTTCGTCACGAGCTGGCCCGTGCACTGCGTCGCGGAGACCACCGGCGCTGACACGCACCCCGATCTCGACACCGAGTACATCACGGAGTACTTCCGTAAGGGCGCATACGACGCCGCCTACTCCGGTTTCGAGGGCCTGTCCGCCCCGGACGTGGACGTCCCCATGGGGGAATCGGAGGAGGACTCCGACGAAGAACGCGTGAGCCTGGACGACTGGCTGCAGGAACGCGGCGTCGAGGCCGTGGACGTCGTCGGTCTCGCGCTGGACCACTGCGTGCTGGCCACCGCCAAGGACGCCGTGGAGGCCGGCTACGAGACCCGGGTGCTGCTGCCGCTCACCGCACCCGTGGCAGCCGAGTCCGGTGAGCGGGCGGTCGAGGAACTCGAGGCCGCGGGCGCGGAGGTCGTGACCGACCTGGACTGAACGCCCGCCGCGCCGCCGTGCGGGCCGCGACGCTGCGTCGCTTGGCCGCGTCGCCGCGTCGGCCACTACGCGGCGTCGGCTACTTCCGGCCGATGAACCAGCGCTGCAACAGGGCGATCCGTGCGGTCAGCTGGTCCTCGGAGGCCTGGGCCACGGCCGGGCCTCCGCACTTGGTGCGCAATTCGTTGTGGATCACCCCGTGCGGTGTTCCGGTGCGCGCGGACCACGCGGAGACGTTCTTGGACAGCTGCGAGCGCAGGTCCTTCAGGCGGCGGTGATCCGGCACCGCGGGGGTCTGGGGTGCGTCATGGCCGCTCCGACCGTTGCGCTGGGCCGAGCGCGATTGCCGCTCCCGCAGCAGGGCCGAGACCTGGTCCGCGTCGAGCAACCCGGGGATCCCCAGGTATTCGGCTTCCTCCTCGGAACCAACCGCCGCGCCACCGCCGAAGGCGCCGCCATCGAAGAGCACACCGTGGAAGGACGCGTCCGAGTCCAGGGCCTGGAAGTTGCCCTGAGCCAGGGACGACGACGCCTTGTCCTCGCGGTTGGCCTCATCCAGCAGGTCGTCGTCCCAGCCCGTTTCCATGGGCTGGTCGAAGTCCACGACCCCCGGCATGTTCTTGGGCTTGTCCAACGCGTGGTCCCGCTCCTCCTCCATGGAGTTGGCGAGCGCCATGAGCGTGGGCACCGAGGGCAGGAACACGGACGCGGTCTCCCCGCGCTTGCGGGCGCGCACGAAGCGACCCACCGCCTGGGCGAAGAACAGCGGCGTGGAGGTGGACGTGGCGTACACGCCCACGGCCAACCGGGGCACGTCCACGCCCTCGGAGACCATGCGCACCGCGATCATCCAGCGCTTGTAGGATTCGGAGAACTCGTCGATCTTGTTGGACGCGGTCTTGTCGTCCGAGAGCACCACGGTGGGCCGCTCCCCCGTGATGGCGTGCAACTGTTCGGCGTAGGCCTTGGCGTCCTGGTGGTCCGTGGCGATCACGAGCGCCCCGGCGTCCGGGACGGTGCGCCGCACCTGCGTGAGCCGCTGATCGGCGGCGCGCAGCACGGACGGGATCCACTGCCCGTGCGGGTCCAGGGCGGTACGCCACGCGTGGGACGTGATGTCCTTGGTGAACCCCTCCCCGAGCTGGGCGGCCATCTCCTCACCGGCCGAGGTCCGCCAGCGCATCTGACCCGAGTAGGCCATGAAGATCACGGGACGCACCACGTGATCGTGCAGGGCGTCCGCGTACCCGTACGTGTAATCGGCCGTGGACCGGCGGATCCCGTCCCCGTCCTCCTCGTAGCTCACGAACGGGATGGGCGAGGTGTCCGAGCGGAACGGTGTACCCGTAAGGGCGAGCCGGCGGGTCGCGGGTTCGAAGGCCTCGCGCAGCCCGTCGCCCCAGGACAGGGAGTCACCGGCGTGGTGGATCTCGTCCATGATCACGAGCGTGCGCCCGGCCTCGGTGCGCGCGCGATGCAGCAGCGGCTTGTTGGCCACCTGTGCGTACGTCACGGCCGCGCCCATGTAGCCGCGGCCGTGCTGGCCGTCCGCGTTCTTGAAGTTGGGGTCGATCGCGAGTCCCACGCGCGCCGCGGCGTCGGCCCACTGGCGCTTGAGGTGTTCCGTGGGGGTCACCACGGTCACGCGCTGAACGGTCCCCGCGTCATGCAGCTTCTTGGCCACGGTCAACGCGAAGGTCGTCTTACCCGCACCAGGGGTCGCCACGGCCATGAAATCACGCGGTTGGGCTTGTTCGTAGCGGTGGATCGCCTCCGCCTGCCACGCGCGCAACTTGGGCGCGGTCCCCCACGCCGCCCGGTCCGGGTAGGCCGGCGGGAGATCCGCCGCGGCTCCGAAAAGGGACATTTGATCGCTGTCAGACACGTGGTGCTCGTCCTCTCCGCGCGCTCGTTGGCGCGCATCCACTCCGGTCCCGTCACACGGATCGGGGGTCTCGCTCGCGCGGACGACGACGCTCGGATCGCCGTCGTACGAGGCACGGACGACGACGCCCGCGCGACCCTGCACGGCAAAGGCGCCCGCTGAGCGCGGGCGCCGCCGGTGGTCCCGCCCGGCGCGGGACCTCACGAGAAGGGAAGGGTGATCAGTTCTCGGGCTCGTCCTTGCCGGGACGCAGGCCCTGGTAGATCTCCTTGCACTCCGGGCACACGGGGAACTTCTGGGGATCCCGACCCGGGGTCCACACCTTGCCGCACAGGGCGATCACGGGTTCGCCGGACAGTGCCGACTCCATGATCTTCTCCTTCCGGACGTAGTGCGCGAACCGCTCGTGATCACCGGGTTCCTGCAGCTGCCGGGTGTCCTCGCGCTCGATCGTGGAGGTGCCACCCACGGTCTCGGGCTTCGTGCCGAACAGACCGTTGCTGATCACCCGGGAGGAGCGCACGGAAGGATCCGTGAATTCCTGGGCTTCGGTGATTTCCATGTCCCCCACTCTACCCCGCGCACCGGGCCCGGCTCACCGGTAGGCGGCCACCTCCTGGAGCAGTTCGGGCCCGCGCGCGTCCAGCCACTTACCGCCCGAACGCACGCCGATCCACAACACCACGAAGCCTTCCACGAGGCCCACCGCGAGCGCGAGCCAGCACCACACGGCGGCTCCCGTGATGAGGTACACGATCAGCAGGATCCCGGCCGGGAGCGCGAGCAGGGCCATCAGACCCATGATCACGAACTGCACCACCATGTTGAGGATCGTGAACCCCTGGGGTGTCTTCATGGGGGACGCGCCCGGGGGCGGCGTGGGATACGTGTACCGGGCCGAGACGATCGAGACCACGCCGGCGCCACCGAGCAGGATCCCCACGCACACGCCCACCACGGCGGGCAGGGCGTCCCAGCGCTGCACGCCCACGAGCCAGAGCACGATGGAGAGCAGCACCAGCGGCACGGCCACGATCAGCAGGGCCACCACGCGCCCCAGCCGATCCGCACGCCCGGAGACCGGTGCCAGCACGTGAAGGCTGAACGCGGTGTTGTCGTAGGAGACGTCCGCGGAGATCGCGTACGCCATGAGCAGCGACACGAACAGGGGCAGCGCCCACAGACTGAACCCCGACTCACCCGCGATGAACCAGAAGACCGCCCCGATCGCGGGGATCATGAGCAGCGACGCCGAGTAGCGCGGGTCCTTGAGCCAGTACGTGAGACACCGTGCGGCCACCGCACCCCATTGGTTCGCCGGGAACCGGTCGAACAGACCGACGCCCTCCTGCGGGCGGGACGTCCCCCGGGCGCCTCCGCCGGCGGCGTCGCCGAGGGCGCGGCGCAGACCCGCACACGTAACGACCACGAGCAGGAGCAGCGTGACCATGGAGATCGCCACCCGGGCGAGGGCCGCGAGCCAGTGACCCGACGCGACGTCGCCGGGGACCGCCCAGGTAGCACCGAGGGGGGTCCACGCGAGAACTCCCGCCCATGTGGGCAGCAGCTGCCACACCTGGCCCAGGCCGGTCGCAAACAAGGAGATGAGGGGCCCCAGCAGCACAACGAGAACCAGCACGACCATGGAGATGATCTCGTTCGCGCGCCGCCCCTTCGCGAAGTTCGCGCCCAGGGCCGTAACGCAGCGCGAACCGACGAACGCGAGCAGGGCGCCGATGATCGCGCACGGAATTGCCGCAATGAGCGCCACCGTGGAACCGCGCCACGAGAACAGCCAGCCGAGCAGGGCGATCACGGTCAGCACCCCCGGGATCCCGACGACCGCGCCCGCCACCTGGCCGGCCACCAGACCCGTGGTGCTCAGGGGGAACAGGGCGAGCCGGGAAGGGTCCAGCGTGGAGTCGGCCTTGGACGAGACCAGCGGTACGAGCCACCAGCCCACGAGCAACAGGGAACCCAGCAGGACCGACGCGACCACCACGGTCTCGAGGGCTTCACCCCCGAGCGCGATCAACGCGGTCAGCGCCATCCCCAGGAGGAACAGTGCGTAGAGGCCACCCAGAATCGTGCCCACCAGGATCCACGTGCTGCGGGTCAGGGTGTTGATGAGCACGCGCCATTTCAGCCCGGTCAACCGCCGGGCCTCCTCGAACGCCCCGATGCTGCGCGTGACGGGTTCACCCCCGCCGTGCGAGGGGCGCACGGAGGCGGGAACGGCGGCGTCCGGCGCGACGTCCTGTGCGGGGCCTTCTGCGAATGCGGTGTCGAGGCGGTCGGGAGCCGCGGCGTCGCGCGGGTCGTTCACTCGGGACGCAGCCACTGCAACCCCTCCCCCGCTTCGGTGCGTCCGCCCACCAAGGACACGAACCGGTCCTCGAGGGACATGCCGGCGCACACCTCGTCCATGGTCCCCTGCGCGAGGACACGGCCTTGGTCCATCACGGCCACGTGATCGCACATGCGCTGCACAAGGTCCATCACGTGGCTCGAGACCACCACGGTGCCGCCCGAATTCGTGTACTGGTGCAGCAGCGATCGGATGTTCGCGGCGGAGACCGGGTCCACCGACTCGAACGGCTCGTCCAGCACGAGCAGGCTGGGTGCGTGGATCATGGCCGCGGCCAGGGCGATCTTCTTCGTCATACCCGCGGAGTAGTCCTGCACCTGGCGCCCCGCTGCGTCCTGCAGGTCCATGGCCACGATGAGGTCCTCGGTCCGCTGCGCGACGAGCTCGCGGTCCATCCCGCGCAGCAGACCCGAGTAGGTCACGAGCTGGCGTCCCGTGAGCCGGTCGAACAGGTGGGCGCCGTCGGGCAGCACACCCATGCGTCGCTTGGCGGTCACGGGATCACGCCACACGTCCACGAGCTCGTCGCGGCTTCCCCCGCCCACGAGCACCGAGCCCGCGGAGGGACGCAGCAATCCCGTGGCCATGGACAGCGTGGTCGTCTTGCCGGCGCCGTTGCGCCCTACGAGGCCGTAGAAGGAGCCCCGCGGCACCGTGAGGTTCACATGATCCGCGGCGGGTCGGCCGGACTGGCCGTAGAACTTGGTGAGGTCCCGCACGGCGAGCGCGGGCGTCCCCGTGCCGGAGTGCGGCGCGGGGACTCGGGGCGCGTACTGCGTGGTGGCATGGGGCGCCGCATACCGCTGGGCGGCCCCAGGGGGTGCCGCATGCTCAGAGGGCGCCGCGTGCCGGGGTGCTCCCTGCTGCTCGGTCGAGGGGTCGTTAGCCACGGGTCCCCCGGCGCCGGGGGCGGGCTCGCGGCGCGGGGTCGTGGGTCCGTTCACTGGGCTACTCATGTCACCAATGTACTGAGTGACCCGCGTGGCATGGCGGATTCACCGGACCTCATCACTGTCGACCCGAGGATCCCGCCAACCCTTCACCGGGGCCGCTGAACGACGCCCGTCCGGGGCCGCGCGTCGCCGCAAGGCCCACCGCCCGTACCGGTCGACTTCAGCCGCAGCCCGGACATCAGCGGCAGCCTAAAAGAGCGCCCGCATCAACTGGGCGCGCGCGGCCACCACGCGGGTATCCTCCGCGCCGACGACGTCGAAGAGGTCCACGAGACGCGCCCGCGCGGCATCCTTGTCGTCCCCGGCCGTGGTGCGCACGAGGTTGAGCAGGCGCCGGAACGCGTCCTCCACGTGCCCACCGGAGAGGTCCAGGTCCGCGACGTCCAGAGCGGCCTGCACGTTCGTGGGATCAGCGGCCGCGGCTTCCCGCACGGCGGTCGCGTCCATCGCGCTCACGCGCTGCAAGAGGTGTACCTGAGCGAGTGCGAGCTTGGCGTCGTGGTCACCCGGGTTCTCCGCGAGCGCCTTGTTGTAACTGGCCTCCGCGCCGGCCAGGTCCCCGGCCTCGAGTTTGTCCAGGGCCTCCTGGTGCAGCGGGGGCAGGGGTTTGGGCTCGTTCGCCGCGACCGGTTCGGCTGTCCCCGTGACGCCGTTTTGCTGCGCGAGGCTTACGAGCTCGGTCAGCAGCTCACGCAACTGCTGTTCCGAGACCGTGGAGTTCACGAGCGGCACCACGCGCCCACCGAGCAATGCGAGCACGGTGGGAACGGTCTGCGCCTGGAACGCCTGCGCGATCTGCGGTTCCGCGGCGGCGTCCACGGTCCCCAGCATGAGCCGACCCCGGAACTCGTCCACGACCCGCCCGACCACGTCCACGAACGTCTCCGACTCCGGGCTCTGGGGCGCGTGCAGCACCACGACCACAGGGTACGTCGCGGAAGCCTCGGCGTAGCGCTGGAAGTTCGCGGTGGTCAGCTCCACGCGGTAGCTACCGGCGCCCGCGGACGCCGCCGCGGCGTCGTCGTTCGGCGCACCCGTCCGGGCACCGCCCGACGCGCCGAGATCCACGGCACCGCGCACGGACGCAGGAACCGCTTGCTCGTCCCGTGGGGGCTGCTGGTCCGGGGTGGAACGGGGGAATTCGCTCATGGGAACCTCCTTCGACGGCGAGTCCGCGACATGGGACGCGGACTCGATCGTGCGCCCTGTTCCCGGGCGCACGGACGGGTGTCTTTTGCTCCCATTATGTGCACCGGGAACGCTGGAAGTCCCGGCGGCCCGGCGTTGTACGCTTCCGGCGTGAGCACATCCCCAGGAGCGCAGGGTCGGCCCCCCGCGCGTTTCCGTCCGACCCGCCACCGCTTCGAGGTGCCGCCCGAACCCGCTGCGGGTGGAGAGCCCGCGCGGCGTGCGCCGTGGGACCACCCCGTGAACACGCGGACGCATCCCATCCAGACGGGCTTCCTGCTCACCGTGGGCGTGGGGATCGCGCTGCTGGGCTACTACGTGCTGACCAACGTGGGCGGACTCGTGGGGTGGATCGTCACGGCCGCGTTCATCTGTCTGGGGATGGATCCCCTGGTCCGCCGGCTCGAGACCAAGGGGTTGCCCCGCGCGGTGGCCGCCGGGGTGGTGATCCTGGCCCTGGCCCTGGTGATCACCGCGTTCATCATGGTCGTGGTCCCCCGCATGATCGAGCAGGCCCAGCAACTCGTGGCCCGCGCCCCCGAGCTCGTGACCGAGTTCATGAACTCCGAGTTGTTCCAGGGCCTGGACGACCGCTTCGACATCGCCGCGTCCGTGCAACACACCACCGGGGCCTTCCAGGAACGCCTCGCCACGGACGAGAACCTGCTGGGCGGGATGTTCGGTTCGGTCGTGAGCGTGAGCGGCGTGGTGATCAATGCAGTGACCGGGACGCTCATCGTCATGGCGCTGAGCCTGTACTTCCTCTTCTCGCTGCCCACGATCAAGGCCTGGTGCTATCGCCTGGCCCCCGCGAGCAAGCGCGCCCGGGTCAAGCACCTGGGCGACCAGATGACCAAGGGCGTGGGCAACTACGTCATGGGTCAGGCGTGCGTGGCACTGCTCAACGCGCTCGTCGCGTTCATCCTCATGAACGTCACGGGGGTCCCCTACGCCACACTGCTGGTCCTGTTCGTCGCGCTGCTCGCGTTCATCCCCCTGGTGGGTGGCGTGCTCGCCGGCATCCTCGTGACGCTCATGGCCACGCTCGGCGGGTGGGACACCGCGATCCCGTACGCCCTGTGCTACTTCGCGTACCTCCAGCTCGAGGCCTACGTGGTCTCACCCAGGATCATGGCCCGCGCGGTGGCCGTTCCCGGCGCGGTCGCGGTGATCGCGGTGGCCGCCGGCGGTGCGCTGTGGGGCATCCTCGGTGCGCTCATCGCCATCCCCACCGCGGCCGCGGGACTGCTGCTGGTGCGCGAGGTCTTCGTCCCGCGCCAGGACGCGCGCTGACGGCGGCGACGCCGCTGTACCCCGCCGCGCCGCGTTGTCGCCCGTGCAGGTGGGGGCGCGTCGTCGTCCGAGCAGGCAGGTGCGGGCCGTCGTCCGCGGCGGCAGCTCCGTGCCGTTGCCGCCCATGCCGACGCGCGGCGTCGTCGCCGGTGCACAAGAGCGCGTGAGCCGGGGGCAACCGGACCGCTAGGCTGTCCTGGTGCGTTTAGTGATTGCAGACTGCTCGGTACGGTACGAAGGGCGCTTGAACGCGCACCTGCCCCTGGCTCGTCGGCTCATCATGCTCAAGGCGGACGGCTCGGTGCTGATCCACTCCGACGGCGGATCCTACAAACCGCTGAACTGGATGAGTCCGCCCGCCACGATGCACGTGCGCGAACCCTCCGACGAGCTTGCCGCGGACGGTGTGAGCGAGGTGTGGGAGGTCCAGGCGGGCAAGTCCGACGACCGGCTGATCATCCACATCATGACCGTCCACTCCCAGCTCACCCACGACCTCGGCACGGACCCCGGATTGGTCAAGGACGGCGTGGAGGCCGATCTGCAGCGGTTGCTCGCGGAGCAGATCACCCTGCTCGGGGACGGGTTCTCCCTGGTGCGTCGCGAGTACCCCACGAGCATCGGCCCCGTGGACATCCTCGCGCGGGACGCCGGCGGGGCCACGGTGGCCGTGGAACTCAAGCGCCGCGGTGACATCGACGGCGTGGAGCAGCTGACCCGCTACCTCGAACTGCTCAACCGCGATCCCCTGTTGAGCCCCGTGCGAGGTGTCTACGCGGCCCAGCAGATCAAACCGCAGGCCCGTGTCCTCGCGCGCGACCGCGGCATCGAGTGCCTGACACTGGACTACGACGAGATGCGCGGCAACGTGGACACCCAGTCCCGCCTCTTCTGATCAGCCCCCTATGCCGGAACCCGTCTGCGGATCGCGTGGGAGGAAACCGGTCATATTCTCGGACCTCGTAGTAAATCACCTGATGCCGATTGACCCTGGGGCGGCAGTGTGTGATGCTTGAGGTGTTCTCGCATCATGTTTGACATGCTCGCAGGAATGGTAGCGAGCGTGAAGTTCTGACTGGCGCTGTGGCACAACATCTTGTGAGCCGCATCCACAGCCTTCTCGCGGTACCGGTTCAGGTGCACAATCGTGTGCACGCACTACATACTCCAGAAGGAGATGCCCCATTATGGCTCAGGGCACCGTTAAGTGGTTCAACGCAGAGAAGGGCTTCGGCTTCATCACGCCGGACGACGCTGATGGCGACGTCTTCGTGCACTACAGCGAAATCCAGTCGGGCGGCTTCCGCACCCTCGAAGAGAACCAGCGCGTCGAGTTCGAGATCGGTCAGGGCCAGAAGGGCCCGCAGGCCACCGGCGTGAACGTCATCTGACATTCCCCGGACGAAACCCCCGTCGCCTTTCGAGGTGGCGGGGGTTTTCTCGTGCCCGCTGTGACGCGAGCGAGTCGCGGGGCCGGGTGAGCTGAGGGGCAGATGCCGGGACGCACGGGACGTTCGCACGCCGCGGCAATCCCACTCCACAGAATGTCAAGTGGAGCAGAAGCAGCTCAGCGCGCCAAAATCTGCTTTTGCTGAGTAAAAGCAGGGGTGGGGGTGGGCGCGGCGGGTTATCCGAGGAGCGCCGCGGGCGCGGTCAGTTCCAACTGCGAGCCATGCGGCGCTGCACCTTGGCTCCCGCTCCGGCCAGATGGTCCACGAAGTGCTCGTAGCCGCGGTCGATGTGCCCCACCCCGGAGACCTCGGTGACCCCGTGGGCCGCCATCCCCGCGATCACGAGAGCCGCGCCGGCCCGGATGTCCATGGCTTCCACGGGAGCACCCGACAGCTTGTTCGACGGGACGCCGTCCACCCGGGCGTGATGCCCGTCCAGGCGCACACGCGCACCGAGCCGCTCAAGCTCCGCAGTGAATCCCCACCGGGCCTCGAACACGTTCTCCGTGATGATCCCACTACCCTCGGCCACCGCGTTGAGCGCCACCACGAACGGTTGCAGATCCGTGGGGAACCCCGGATAGGGCAGGGTCGAGACGTTGATGGCCTTGGGCCGCTCGGGACCGCGCACCACGAACCGCCCATCGGCGGTGTTGATCTCGCAACCCGCGCAGCGCAGCTTGGCCAGCACCACGTCCAGGTGTTCCGGTTCCGCACCCACGATCTCCACGCGACCGCCCGTGACCGCGGCGGCAAAGGCCCACGTCCCGGCCACGATACGGTCCGGGACCGTGCGGTGTGTGACCGGGTGCAGCCGCGGGACCCCCTCGACCATGATCGTGGTGGAACCGAGCCCCTCGATCCGTGCACCCATGGCCTGCAGCATCCGGCCGATGTCCACGATCTCCGGTTCGCGGGCCACGTTGTCCAACACCGTGACGCCCCGGGCGGTCGTGGCTGCGGTCATCAGGTTCTCGGTGGCCCCCACGGAGGGGTAGTCCAGTCGATAGGTCGCACCCGTCAGACCGTCCGGTGCACTAGCTCGCAGGAACCCGCGTTCGATGGTCAACCGGGCCCCCATGGCCTCGAGTCCCGCGCGATGCATATCCAGGCCCCGGGTTCCGATCGCGTCCCCGCCTGGCAGGGCGACCTCGGCCTGGAGACAGCGCGCCATGAGCGGGCCCAGCACGGAGATGGACGCCCGCATGGCCCGCACGAGGTCGTAGTCGGCCTGGTGACCGAGCTCCTCCGGGACGTCGATGGTCACGGTGTGCGCCGAGGGCTCGTACGAGACCTCGCACCCGAGCCGGCGCAACAGCTCCGCCATGATCGTGACGTCCTGGATCTCGGGGACGTTGGTGATCGTGGAACGGCCCGTGGCGAGCAGCGCCGCAGCCATGAGCTTGAGCACACTGTTCTTGGCACCGTACACGGGCAGCTCACCGTTGATCTTCGTGGGCCCGTGTACTTCGATCTTCTCTTCCATGCATTCTCCTCGATCACGAGTACGGGACAGTCCGCCGTGACACCTGGGCCAGCGCACCACGGTAGGCGAACGACGTCGACCCCCGCACCCGAAGGCACGAGGGTCGACGTCAAGCGGTCACGCGATACCGCTCAGGCGGAACGCGCCTCCGAATCCAGGGAGACCTCGTCCGCAACCACCGTGACACGGTTGTTGTCCACGGAGACGAACCCGGAGTCGATGCTGCCCACGAGACGGTCGCCGTCCACACGGTCGATGGCGAACTCCCCCGGCTTGAGCAGCCCCGCCATGGACTCGTGTCCCGGCATGATGCCGATGTCGCCCTCGGTGGTGCGTACCCGCACGAGGCGCGCGGTACCCGTCCAGATCTTGCGATCCAGGGCGACGATTTCCACGATGAGTTCGGCCATGATTACTTCTCGCCCGTCTCGGCCTTGATCTCGTCCCAGCGCCGCATGACGTCGTCCAGGCCGCCGACGTTGTAGAACGCCTGCTCGGGGACGTTGTCCAGCTCGCCGTCGCAAATCTTGCCGAAGGCCTCGACGGTCTCCTCGAGGGGAACCGTGGAGCCCTCCACGCCGGTGAACTGCTTGGCGGTGTAGGTGTTCTGGGACAGGAACTGCTCGATGCGGCGGGCGCGGGAGACCACGACCTTCTGCTCCTCGGAGAGTTCTTCGACACCGAGGATCGCGATGATGTCCTGCAGTTCCTTGTTCTCCTGCAGGATCCCCTTGACACGGGTGGCCACGTCGTAGTGGGTCTGGCCCACGTACTGCGGGTCCAGGATGCGGGAGGTCGAGGACAGCGGGTCGATCGCGGGGTACAGACCACGCGAGGCGATCTCACGCGAGAGCTCGGTGGTCGCGTCCAGGTGCGCGAACGTGGTCGCGGGAGCCGGGTCGGTGTAGTCGTCAGCGGGCACGTAGATGGCCTGCATGGACGTGATGGAGTGACCACGGGTCGAGGTGATGCGCTCCTGGAGCACACCCATCTCGTCCGCGAGGGTGGGCTGGTAGCCCACGGCGGAGGGGATGCGGCCCAGCAGCGTGGAGACCTCGGAACCGGCCTGCGTGAACCGGAAGATGTTGTCGATGAACAACAGCACGTCCTGGTTCTGCACGTCGCGGAAGTACTCCGCCATGGTCAGACCGGTCAGGGCCACGCGCAGACGCGTTCCGGGCGGCTCGTCCATCTGGCCGAACACGAGGGCGGTGTCCTTGAGAACGCCTGCCTCCTCCATCTCGACCCACAGGTCGTTGCCCTCACGGGTACGCTCACCAACGCCGGCGAACACGGAGGTACCGCCGAAGTTGCGGGCCACACGCGTGATCATCTCCTGGATCAGCACGGTCTTGCCCACGCCCGCGCCGCCGAAGAGGCCGATCTTACCGCCCTTGATGTAGGGGGTCAGCAGGTCGATGGACTTGATGCCCGTTTCCATCATCTCGGTGCTGCCCTCGAGCTCCGCGAAGGACGGGGCCTTGCGGTGGATGGGCCAGCGCTCCTGGATGTCCAGCTCGGAGGTGGGCAGGTCCAGCGCGTCACCTAGTACGTTGAAGATGTGGCCCTTGACCACGTCACCCACGGGCACGGAGATGGGGGCGCCCGTGTCCTGCACGGGGGTCCCGCGCACCAGACCGTCGGTCTGCTGCAGGGAGATCGCGCGCACCACGTTGGTGCCCAGGTGCTGTGCCGTCTCGAAGGTGATCCGGCGGGGCTGGCCGTTGAACTCGTAGTCCGCGGTCAGCGCATTGTAGAGGTCGGGGACCTGGTTCTCGGGGAACTCGACGTCGACCACGGGCCCGATCACCCGGGCGATGCGGCCGGTGGCACCTTCCGAGACCGGCTGGGTGGCCTGGTCGTTGATTGTGGCAGTCATTTCTCTCACTTCGTTTCGGCTGGCAAGGGCGGGCAGCGCGGGCTACAGTGCCTCGGCGCCACTGACGATTTCGGTCAACTCGGTGGTGATCTCGGCCTGGCGGGCGTTGTTCATCAAGCGCGTGTACTTCTTGATGAGCTCGGTCGCGTTGTCCCCGGCGGCCTTCATGGCGCGCTGGCGGGATGCGAGCTCGCTCGACGCCGCGTGGCACAGGGCGGAGTAGATCCGCGCCTTCACGTACCGGGGCAGGATCTGGTTGAAGAGCTCCTCCGCGTTCGGCTCGAACTCGAAGTTGTTCTGCGTCTCTTCGAGGGCCTCGTAACGCTCGGAGATCTCGTCCCCGAGGTCGTTCGCGTCCACGACCTCCAGGGGCAGCAGGCGCAACACCCGGGGCTCCTGGTTCACCATGGAGTTGAACTGCGTGTACACGAGCAGCACCTCGTCCACGCCACCGTCCTCGTACGGGGCGTTGATGTCGCGCATCAATTTGTCCGTGAGTTCCTCGGCGCGCTCGGTCGTGGCGTTGTCCGTGTTGCCCGTCCAGAATTCGTCGTAGTCACGGTGCCGGAAGTCGAAGTACGCCTTGGCCTTGCGGCCCACGAGGTACACGCGCGCTTCCTTGCCCTGCGAACGCAACAGCTCGAGCAACTCCTCCGTGCGCTTGAGCACGTTGGAGGAGTAGGACCCCGCGAGCCCGCGGTCCGACGTGAATACCAGGACGGCCGAACGCCGCACATCGTCGGGGACGGTGGTCAGGGGGTGGGAGATGTTGTGCTGCGTGGCGATCTGGGAGACCGCGCGGGTCAGCGCATTGGCGTACGGGTACGCGGCTTCGAGACTCTGACGGGACTTGTTGATGCGCGAGGTCGCGATCATCTCCATCGCCTTGAAGATCTTCTTCATCGACGACGTGGACGCGATCTTCTGTCGGTAGACCCGAATCTGCGCTCCCATGAAATTTCCTTTCGGCACCGCCGTGGGGGGGGGGGGGGGGGGGGGGGGGGGGGGCGGGGGGGGGCGGCGGGCCGCGAGACCAGGGCCGGAGAGCAAACAGCGGGGCGGGAGGGAGGGGCGACCCACC
>NZ_LZMM01000027.1:0-56695 GCF_001665945.1 Kocuria sp. ICS0012
GGGGGTCCCGGCGGCCCGCGGGTGCGCCCCCCCCCCCCCCCGGCCTCGGGGGCCCCCCCCCCCCCCCGGGGCGCCCCGGGGCGGGCCGCCGCCCCCGGCGCCCCCCCCCGGGGGGGGCCGGGGGGCCCCCCGCCGCGTCAGGGGTATGTTCCGTCACCGGCGCTTACTTGGCGCCCGTGCGCTTGGTGGTCGCGGAGACGGGAGCGTCAGCGGGCTCGAGCGATCCGGTGTTGGCGAGATCGTTCAGCTGGGCGTTGAGGAAGCTCTTGAGGTTGCCGCGGTAGTCCTCCTCGAAGCTGCGCAGCTGCGCCACGGAGGCCTCGAGGTCCACCTTCTCGCGCTCGAGCGAGGACAGGGTCTCCTCCTTGGTGCGCTTGCCGTCCGCCACGAGCTGGTCCGCTTGGGTGCGGCCCTCGGTGATCAGGCGCTCACGCTCGGCCTGGCCCTGCGAGACGTAGTCGTCGTGCAGCTTCTGCGCCATGGCGAGCACCGCGGCCGCGGACTCGGCGGACTCGGTGGTCGGGACGTTCTGCGTCGCAGCAGGCTGGGCGGCGGTCGACGACGTCGTGCCCGCGCTCGGAGCGACCGTCGCGGCGGTGCTCGAGGACTGCTCGTCCGTCACGCGCACGGGCTCGGACACCGTGGTCGTCTCGGAGGTCTCGGTCACCGAGGCGGCCGGAGTCGCCGTGGTCTCCTGGACGTCCTCGGTGGACTGCGAGACCGCGGAGGTCTCCTCGGGGCGCCCACCCAGGGTCTCGACCTGCTTGCGCAGGGCGTCGTTCTCCTGGTTGAGGCGACGCAGCTCCACGACGATCTCGTCGAGGAAGTCGTCCACCTCGTCCTGGTCGTAGCCCTCACGGAACTTGGTGGGTTGGAAGCGCTTGTTGATGACGTCTTCGGGTGTCAAAGCCATGAGATGTCCTCACTCCTCTAGATGAATTGAACCGCTCGGATGGTGACCGTGCCCGGTGGTGACTGCCGCCGTTGCGCGGTGAATTCTGGCCCAGGATACAGCCGCGTGGCCGCGCCCGGGGCACGGACCGCTCAGCCGCGCAGCAGGAAACCGGCCAGGACGGCCTGCAGGATGCTGACGGCGAAGACCAGGATCAGGAACCCCAGGTCCAGCGCTACCCCGCCGAAGCGCAGCGGCGGCACGAGCCGGCGCAGCGCCTTCATAGGGGGATCGGTCAACGAGTAGATCGTGGACGCCGCCACGAGCGCCATACCCTTGGGACGCCAGCCGCGCGCGAACATCTGTACCCAGTCCAGCACGAGGCGGCCCAGCAGGGCGATGTAGAGCACGTGGACCACGAGGTAGACGATCGACAGCACCAGGCCCATGCTCAGCCCTCGACCCGCTGGACCGAACCGGTATCCTCGTCGATCTCGTCCGAGTGGCCCTGGTCGAGGACCTCCACGAAGGACGGGGTCAGCAGGAACACCTTGGCGGTGACCCGTTCGATGGACCCGTGCAGGGCGAAGACCAGCCCCGCGGCGAAGTCCACGAGACGCTTGGCCTCGGCCTCACCCATGTCGGAGACGTTCATGATCACCGGTGTGCCGTTCCGGAACGCCTCACCGATGGATTTGGCGTCGTTGTACGACCGGGGGTGCACAGTGGTGATGGTGCGCAATTCGTTGTCGTCCTCTCGGGAACTGGGAGCCCGCTTGATGGGGGTCACGGGGGCTCGGTACTCGGGGGACCGGCGGGCCATGGAGGTGCTGCCAGTCTCGCTCACCGCAGTCGTGGAACCGCTCGAGGCGTGCTGGGGGGTCTCCCGAGGGCGGGGGGTTTCTTCGGAGTGGTACTCGTCGTCGCTCTCGGCCAGCCCGAGATAGACCATGGTGCGACGCAGCGCTCCGGCCATATTCTCTCCTCAATCACAGAACGGACCGACTCAGGTCGGCCCGCATGTCGTCCGTCCTTACGCTACCGCACGGCGGGCCGCGGCCCGAGAACATCCGAACCGATCCGCACGTGCGTGGCCCCCGCGGCCACGGCTGCTTCGAGGTCTGCGCTCATGCCTGCGGAGATCGCCCGCGCGTCCGGGAATTCCCGCTGCACATCCTGGGAGAGCTTCCACAATGTCTCGAAGGCCTCACGGGGTTCGGCGCCCAACGGGGCCACCGCCATCACACCGCCCACGCGCAACCCCTCGGTCCCCTCGAGCGTCCGCGCGAGCTCCAGGACGGTGTCCGGGTGCGCTCCCCCGCGGTGACCGTCCGGCTCGGCAACCGGGTCCAGGTTGACCTGCACGAGACACGGCAGATCGGCGTCGTCGCACGGGGCGGGCCGCGCGTCCCCCGCGAGGGCCGCGTCGCGGTGCGAACGCACCGCCTTGCCGAGCGCGGTGACGAGCGAAGGTCGGTCCACGGAATGCACCCAGGACGCGTACTTGACCACGTGCTTGGCCTTGTTGGACTGCAACTGCCCCACGAAGTGCCACGCGGGAGGGCTCACGGGAGGCTCCTGTCGGGCGAGGGTCTCAGCGACCTCCGCGGCCTTGGGCCCGGCCTCCTGGTCCTTGTTCTCCCCCACCGCACGCACGCCCAGTTCCCGCAGGCGCAGGACGTCCTGGGCGGGGAAGAACTTGGTCACGACCACGAGCGAAGGCAGCTCGCCCCCGCGGGCGCGCTCGGGCGCGCGGTCCTCGGCCGCGCGCAGGATCCGTTGGCGCACCGCGGACAACCGCTGCGCGAGTTCCGCGGTGCGACCCGCGTCCTGCGGATCAGTGGTGTCCATTATGCGGTGCCCCTCCCGTTGCGGGCCCACACGAGCCCGGCCAGTCGTTGCGGTGTGGTGTCCCGGCGGTACGAGTACAGCGCGCGGTGCTCGAGCGTGCACCAGGCCTTGCGATCCGTGCCTGCGGTCGCGACGCTCACGCCCCGCTCACGCAGCAGCGCGTCCGCGGCACTCGGCAGGTCCAGGCCGGGGGTGCCCCACGCCGTGGTGGTCGCGATTCCGGGCAGCGCGGCCTCGGCCGCCTCGGCCATCTCCGCGGGTACCTCGTAGCAGTCCCCGCACACCGCGGGGCCGATCCACGCGGTGATCCCGGTGGCACCGCGGTCCTCGAGCGCGCCGACGGTGTGCTGCAGGACCCCGTCCAGCAGACCCTTGCGGCCCGCGTGGGCCACCGCGAGGACCGGCGCCGCGGCGTCGTCGTCCGTGCGGCCCACGAAGACCACGGGAAGGCAGTCCGCCGTGAGGATCCCCAGGGGCGTGCCGTCCGTGCTCACGGCCGCGTCCGCCTCGGGGGCCTGTTCGGGGGCGTCGGTGCCCGTGGCGTCGTGCACGGTGGTGCCGTGCACCTGGTGTACGAACCGCACGCCGCGCGCCCCGGTGCCCAGCTCGCGCTCCACCGTACGACGCCGCTGCCGCACCACCGCGGGATCGTCGCCAGTGTGCGTGGCCAGGTTGCCCTCGGTCGCATCCGTGAACGCGATCCCCACACCGTGGTGCTCGCTGCGGAACCACATGCCGCTCTCCTTCCAGTGCCGCGCCTCGCGATGGGCGCGGGAACGTCGGCGGGGTGGTCACCTCAGCGGTGACCACCCCGTCGTGCATCCGTGGGCCGTTCGTGCCGTGGGGTGCTCGGGCGCCTCGGTACCGCGTGCCCGCGGCCACCGGACCCGGTGTCAGTCCCCCGGAACGGTGCGCGCGACGCGCACCGCCGGACTCACTTCAGGAAGTCCGGGAAATCCAGGGAGTCCTTGCGCCCGGAGGTGTTCGAGGACGACGGCGCGTCCGACTCCGCGGGCAGGTCGACGTCGAAGCCCGCGTCGTCGGGGATGTCGTCGTCCTGGTTCTGCCGGGACCCGAAGCCCCCGGCGGGAGCGCCGTAGGACGAGCCGCCGCGCTGCGGGGAACGACCCAGACCCGAGGGCCGGGTCGCGTCCCCGCCGAAGGCCGCGCGGGTGTTCTCCGCCTGGCGCTGCGCGGGCGAGGAGTTGTTGGCGTTGGTCTCCTGCGAGACCGAGTCGAACCCGGCGGCGATGACCGTCACGCGGGCCTGGTCCCCCAGGGCGTCGTCGATCACGGCACCGAAGATGATGTTGGCCTCCGGGTGGGCGACCTCCTGCACGAGGCGCGCGGCCTCGTTGATCTCGAACAGACCGAGGTCTGAACCACCCTGGATGGACAGCAGCACACCGTGGGCACCGTCAATCGAGGCCTCGAGCAGCGGGGACGCGATCGCGAGCTCCGCGGCCTTCACGGCACGGTCCTCGCCCTGGGCGGAGCCGATGCCCATGAGCGCCGAACCGGCACCCTGCATCACGGACTTGACGTCCGCGAAGTCCAGGTTGATCAAGCCCGGGGTGGTGATCAGGTCAGTGATGCCGGAGACACCGGACAGCAGTACCTGGTCCGCGGACTTGAAGGCGTCCAGCATGGACACGTTGCGGTCCGAGATGGACAGCAGGCGGTCGTTGGGGATCACGATGAGCGTGTCCACCTCGTCCCGCAGGGTCTCGATGCCGTTCTCGGCCTGGTTGGACCGGCGCCGACCCTCGAAGGTGAATGGGCGGGTGACCACACCGATGGTCAGCGCGCCGAGCGAGCGGGCGATGCGGGCCACGACGGGCGCGCCACCGGTACCGGTTCCGCCACCCTCGCCGGCGGTCACGAAGACCATGTCCGCGCCCTTGAGGACCTCCTGGATCTCCTCCTCGTGGTCCTCGGCGGCCTGGCGTCCCACGTCCGGGTTGGCGCCGGCGCCAAGACCGCGGGTCAGTTCGCGGCCAACGTCCAGCTTGACGTCCGCGTCCGACATCAACAGTGCCTGGGCGTCCGTGTTGATGGCAATGAACTCGACGCCACGCAGACCTTCTTCGATCATGCGGTTGACGGCGTTGACACCGCCGCCGCCGATGCCGACCACTTTGATGACGGCCAAGTAGTTCTGGGGGGTTGAGGAGTCCATATGCACCTAACTCGCGTGGGCTTGCGGGAACGTGGGATGTTCGGTTGGGGTAAAGTTTCAACCCTGAGGTGAAACTCCCGGGATATTGGCACCCGCGGGTGCAATATCCTGATCAGGGTAAGGATAACAACCCCGCTCTGTTCTCCGTATCATGCTCCCACGTGTTACCGGAGTTTGCCATACATCCCCTGGTCGCGCCCAACTTTAAAGTCTCAGGCATGGGTTGAGAAAATGCGCTGGATTCTCACCGGACCACGGGGTGCAACGGTGCGGAGACGTCGATGAGCGAGGCGTCCTTCGAGGCGTCCGAGTTCACCAGGGCGGCCACGACCTGCGACTTCAGTTCGCTCTCCCCCGCATCCCCCCATAGGACCTTCTTGCCGTCCTTGAGAGTGAGCTCCACGGCCGAGCCGGACGGGGCGTCGGCCGCGTCCAAACGGGACAGCACGTCCGCCGGCAGGGCGGCCAGGACCTCGGAGATGTCGGTGAACTTCTGGGTGCTCAACACGCCCCGGCCACCGGCCACGAGGGGCACGTCAGGGCGCTGGGCACGGGGCACGGTGCTGAGGGACTTGCCCTCCGAGTCCACGAGCACCAGGTCGGACCCGTCCTCGACCACGGCCACGCCCACGCGTTCGTGCAGGTGCACCGTGATGGTGTGCGGGGGCCGCAGCACCACGTCCACGGACTTCACCTGGGGGACGTCACCGACCGAGTCCATGATCTCCTGCTTGGAGATCCGGGGCATGGGGACTCCCTCGTACCCGGCCAGGGCCTGCTCCACCGTGCGGGGGTCCGTGAGGGTCGCACCCTGCACGTCGATCGTGCGGGTCGCGAACAACGGCGAGAAGAAGACCACGAGCGCCAGCGCCGCGAGCACCACGAGGCTCAGCAGTAGTGCGAGCAGACGGCGGCGCCGGGTGCGCCGGTGCTGGCTCGGCGGGAACGGCACGACGGTCGTGGAGTCGTCGTCGGCCTCGGCGGCGGTGTCCTCGGGCGCGTCCTCGGCGGCACGCGCCGCCCGGCGCTGGGCCCGCCACGTGGAGAACCGTCCCCCGGCGCTCGGCACGGCCTCGAGTTCGTCCGTGGCCATACGCGTGACCTTGGCACCGCCGTGCACGCGGACGGGGGTCTGTTCGTCCGGGGCGACGCCCATCGCGTCCTCGGGCGCGCTGCCGCGGCCGCGCGCGGACCTCGACCCACCCGAGGACGCACCGGGCGTGCGTCCCCGCGATCCCCGACCCACGACCGACGACCCCATTCCGGTGGGACTCGACGTCGGGAACGGGAGGTCCGCGTCCCACGGGGTCGAGGCGTCCGTCCCGGTCCCGGAGATGTCAGAGATGCCGGACGTGTCGGTGGTTCCGGACGGGTCGGCGGTCCCGGTGTCAGGCTCGGCACCGGACGGATCGACGGTGTCGCGCGCGGCGGCGTCGTCCGCGTCGAATGGAGCGCCGCCCACACGGGGCTGGTGCGGAGGGACGGAGCGTGCCATCAGCGCTGCGCCAACGCGGAGAGGATCCGCGGCCCGAGAGCGGTCACGTCACCGGCGCCGATCGTCATGATCACGTCCCCGGGACGCGCGCGGGCCACCACGGTCTCGATCGCCTCCTCGGCGCTCGGGGTGGAGACCACCCGGTCGTCGGAGGCGTGTCCGGTGATCGCGGCGCCGGTGATCCCCGGCTGGGGTTCCTCGCGCGCGCCGAAGACGTCCGTGACGCACGCGAGGTCCGCGATCTCGAGGGCGCGGCAGAACGCCTCCGCGAACTCCCGGGTGCGCGAGTACAGGTGGGGTTGGAACACGGCGAGCACGCGGTGACCCTGGGCGACGTCGCGCGCGGCCGTGAGCGCGGCGGCGACCTCCGTGGGGTGGTGAGCGTAGTCGTCGAAGACCCGCACCCCGCCGTCCTCGCCCTTGGGGTCGAAGCGCCGTGACGAACCGTGGAACGAGCCCAGGCCCTCGGCGAGCAGGTCCGGGTCCGCGCCCGCGGCGAGGCCCGCGGTGAACGCCGCCGCGGCGTCGGCCACGTTGTGCGCTCCGGGAACGGCGAGCGTGAGCGCCACGGTGCGCCGGGCGCCGTCGCGGTCGAACGTGAGCGTGCAGGACGAGCCCGTGCCGTGCGGCGTGGCGTCCGAGACGACGACGTCCGCGGCCGGGTTCTGCCCGTACGTGAGCGCGGCCTCCCCGCGGTCCCGACGACGCCGCGCGAGTTGCTCCGAGCCCGGATCGTCCGCGCACGCCACGAGGGTTCCGCTGGGGCGGATCGTATCGCAGAACTCGTCGAAGGCGGCGTAGAACGCCTGGGCGCTGCCGTAGTGGTCCAGGTGGTCCGGTTCCACGTTGGTGATGATTGCGATCCGCGGGTGGTAGGTCAGGAAGGAGCCGTCCGACTCGTCGGCCTCAGCCACGAACCAGTCGCCGGAACCGAAGCCCGCATTGGCGCCGAGATCCGGGACGTGGGCGCCCACGGCCCAGGACGGGTCCATGCCGGCCGCCTGCAGGGCCACGGCGGCCATCGAACTCGTGGTCGTCTTCCCGTGCGTCCCCGCGACCGCGATCACGTTCCTGCCGTGCATCGCCGCAGCGAGTGCCTGCGAGCGGTGCAGGATCCGCGCACCCGCGGCACGTGCGGCGGCCAGTTCCAGGTTCGTCTCCTTAATTGCCGTGGAGACGACCACCGTGGCGGCGTCGGCCACGTTGGCCGCGGACTGCCCCACGAACACCGTGGCTCCCAGCGCCTCGAGCTGCCGCAACCCGGCCGAGTCCTTCGCGTCCGAACCGCTCACCGCCACACCGCGCGCGAGCAGCAACCGCGCGACCGCGGACATGCCCGCCCCGCCCATGCCGATGAAGTGCACGCGGCCCAGGCCGTGGGGATCGAGGGGTTGCTGGGTGTTCACTGGTTCTCCTGGGGACATGGGGGGGAAGGTTTTCAGCGGCGGGCGTGGTTGAGGGTGAGCCGGGCCATCACCTGCGCGGCGTCGCGGACACCGTGGCCGGCGGAGGCGTGGGCCATGCGGCCGAGGCGCTGGGCATCGGTCACGAGGGGGACCACGGTCTCGCGGTAGAACGCGGCGGTGAACTCGGCGTCCCGCACGATCTCGGCACCACCCGCGGCTACGATGGAGCGGGCATTGAGTGCCTGCTCACCGTTACCGATGGGCAGGGGCACGAAAACGGCGGGCAGACCCACGGCGGCGACCTCGCACACCGTGGCCGCACCTGCGCGGGCCACGAGCAGGTCCGCGGCCGCGTAGACCTTCTCCATCCCGTCCACGTACTCGGTCTGGACGTAGTTCGGCGCGCGCAGCAGCTCGCCGTCCGGGGTGCGCACTTCCTTGGCGCGCCCCGTCACGTGCAGCAGCTGGTACCCGTGCCGCGCGACCTCCCCCGCAATCGCGGCCACGGTCCGGTTCAGGGACTGGGCACCGGAGGAACCACCCGTGACCACCACGGTGGGCAGGTCCGGGTCCAGCCCAAGCGCCGCGCGGGCCTGCGCGCGTTCCGCGGTCCGGTCCAGCGTGGCGATCTCACGCCGCATGGGCATGCCCACGGTGCGCGCACCACGCAGCGGGGTGTCCGGGAAGGCGGTCGCCACGACGGACGCGAACCGGGCGCCCACCCGGTTCGCCATCCCGGGCTTGGCGTTGGCCTCGTGGATCACCACGGGGATCCGACGTCTCGCGGCCGCGAGGTACACGGGCGTGCACACGTACCCGCCCACGCCCACGACCACCGTGGCCTGTTGCGCGTCCAAGATCCGGCCGGCCTGGCGCACCGCGGCGGACAGCCGACGCGGCAGGCGCGCGAGGTCCAGTGACGGCTTGCGGGGCAGGGGCACGCGGTCGATCAGTTCGAGGGGTACACCGGTCTGCGGGACGAGCCGCGTCTCCATGCCGGAGGCAGTGCCCACGGCGCACACCGTGGCGTCCGCGCGCAACTGCTGCACGGCGTCGGCGATGGCCAGCAGGGGGCTGATGTGCCCCGCGGTGCCGCCACCGGCGAGCACCACGCGGGCGGATCCGGCCCGCTTTTGCTGGTGGTCGATGTCGTGCGTGGTTGTCATTCTCGTCCCTTTCCGAACCGCTGGGTCACGCGCTGCGCCCACGACGTCCGGGGGCGTTCCGGTTGCGTGGCCAGCCCGCGCTCGTAGGCCTCCTGGTCGTCCAGGATCTGGGTGCCCGATGCCGCCCCGGACCGTCCGGGACCCACACGCACCGAGCGCGGGACCCGGGCGAAGGACATGACCACGCCCACGGCCGCCATGGTCATCAGCAGCGCGGATCCACCGTAGCTGATGAAGGGCAGCGGGATACCGATCACCGGGAGCAGGCCAGTGACCATGCCCAGGTTCACGAAGGCCTGGCCCACGAGCCACGTGGCCACGCACGCGGTGGTGATCCGCACGAACGTGCTGCGGGTGCGCAACAGGATCCGGGCCATGGCCACGACCATCACGATGAACAGCGCCAGGATGATCACGGTGCCCACGAGGCCGAGTTCCTCGCCGATGATCGAGAAGATGTAGTCGTTGTGGGCCTCGGGCACGTAGTTGTATTTGAGCCGGGACTGGCCGAGCCCCACGCCCCACCAGCCGCCAGTGGCCAGGGCGTTGAGCCCTTGCTGTGCCTGCCAGCACGCGTCCGTGGCGCCGCACTCCCCGAACAGCCACCCGGTGATCCGGTCCAGACGGTGCGGCGCAGTGATCACGAGGAACAACCCGCCCAGGACGAGGCCGGCCGCGCCCACGAGGAAGATCTTCAGGGGTGCGCGCGCGAACCACAGTGCCGCGGCGTAGATGAGGCAGAACACGATGGCCGTACCGGCGTCCCCGCCGGCCAGCGTGAGGAGGGTGGGGACCAGGAATCCCACGACGGAGGGCCACAGGGCCGGCTTCCAGTGCTGCGCGACCGCATCTCCCTGGCGCGCGAACATCGCCGCGAGC
Organism: Kocuria sp. ICS0012; assembly: GCF_001665945.1. Taxonomy (NCBI): domain Bacteria; kingdom Bacillati; phylum Actinomycetota; class Actinomycetes; order Micrococcales; family Micrococcaceae; genus Kocuria; species Kocuria sp. ICS0012. The sequence goes on from NZ_LZMM01000027.1 coordinate 9,869, forward strand.
CAGATGCACAGCGCGAGCTTGGCGAACTCCGAGGGCTGGAACGACTGACCGCCCAGCACGAGCCAGTTGCGGTTGCCGTTGACCTCCCGCCCCAGGGGTGTGAACACGAGCAGGGACACGAGCACGCTGAGACCCCACAGCACCCACGCGATCCGCGTGTAGAAGTGGGGTGGCACCATCGACAGCGCGAACATCGCGATCAACCCCACGACCCCGAACAGCGCCTGGCGCGCGAACAGGGCGTACGCCGAGCGACTGTCGGAGATCGATTCCACCGCGGACGCGGAGAGCACCATCATCACGCCGATGCCGGTGAGCAACACCACGCACCCGGCCAGGGCGTAGTAGGAGTGGAAGAGCGGGCCGTCGGTGAGCTGGTGCCACCAGCCGCGCATCCTGGTGCTCAGGGCGGTCGATCGGGTGCCCGGCTCCGCGGGCTCGGCTGCCCGGGGGCGTTCGGGGGTGCGGGTGGCCATCAGAACCCCAATTCTTCGTGCACGACGTGCATGAACGCGTTGCCGCGGTCCGCGTAGTCGGCGAACTGGTCCATGGACGCGGCCGCCGGTGCCATCAGCACGGTGTCCTTGGGCTCGGCGTGTTCACGGGCCAACCGCACGGCCCGGCGCATCACGGCGTGCCCGTCCGTCGGGTCGATGCCGGAGTCGTCCGGTGCGGTGCCGCCCTGGCCCGGGGTCGCCGCGAGGACGGGCACGTCCGGGGCCAGGCGGGAGAGCGCGTCCAGCAGGGCGGCGTCGTCCGTGCCGATCACGACGACCGCGCGCAGCCGGCCTGCGTTGCGCTCCACGAGGGTGTCGTACGTGACGCCCTTGGAGAGCCCGCCGGCGATCCAGACCACGGAGTCGAACGCGGACAGGGACGCCTGCGCGGCGTGTGGGTTGGTGGCCTTGGAGTCGTTGATCCAGCGCACCCCGTCCGATTCGGCCACGAGCTGGATCCTGTGTTCACCGGGGCGGTGGGCGCGCAGTCCGTCCCGCACGGCCTCGGGGCTCACCCCGGCCGCGCGCGCGAGCGCCGCGGCGGCGAGCGCGTTGGCCACGATGTGGCGCGTGGGGATGGAGCCGGTGTCCTCGATCGATCCGATCTCGGCGGCGGTCGTGATGCGCTCTGCGACGAACGCTCGGTCGACGAGCAGGTCGTCCACCACGCCCACCATGGACAGCCCCGGGGTCTGCGTGGTGAAGCCCACCGCGCGGCAGCCCTCGAGCACGTCCGCTTCCTCCACGAGTTCCTCCGCGCCGTCCTGTTCGGCGTTGTACACGCACGCGACCCGCGTGTTCTCGTACACACGGGACTTGTCCGCGCGGTAGTTCTCGAAATTGCCGTGCCAGTCCACGTGGTCCTGGGCCACGTTGAGCACCACGGAGGCCAGGGGCGAGACGGAGTGCGTCCAGTGCAGTTGGAAGCTGGACAATTCCACAGCCAGGACGTCGTACTCCACAGGATCGCGCAGTGCGTCCAGGATGGGCGTGCCCACGTTGCCCACGGCCACGGCCTTGAGCCCGGCGGCCTGCAGGATGGAGGCGGTCATGCCCACGGTCGTCGTCTTGCCGTTCGTGCCCGTGATGCACACCCATTCGGGGGTCTTGCGCCCTGCGCGGCGGTTCACGCGCCACGCGAGTTCCACGTCACCCCAGATCTGGATGCCCTCCTCGCGCGCCGCGGCGAAACCCGAGACCCCGATCCCGGCGACCACGGCGCGCAGACCGGACCAGGGCGCGTCCCAGCTGGTCAGCTCCGCGAGGCGGGGGTTGTCCAGGACGGGGTTGTCGTTGCTCGCGTGCATCATGTCTGGTCTGTGCCTCATCCTCGTGTCGGTCGTGGGTGGTCTCGCGGGTGACCGGCGCGCTCCGCCGCCCGAGAGCGGGGTGCGCGCCGCGCGGTCAGTGCAGCGCTTCCGCGCCGGGGAACGCGCCGCCGTTGTGCAGCAACCAGTCACCGTAGAACACACCGAGCGCGGCGGCCACGAACAGACCGGCGATGATCCAGAATCGGACCACGATCGTGACCTCCTGCCAGCCCTTGAGCTCGAAGTGGTGTTGCAACGGGGCCATCTTGAAGATGCGTTTGCCGTGGGAGAGCTTGAAGTAGCCCACCTGCAGGATCACGGACAGGGTGATGATCACGAACAGGCCGGCGATCAGGATCAGCAGCAGTTCGGTGCGGGAGAGCACCGCGAACGCCGCGAGCGCGCCGCCCAGGCCGAGCGAGCCCGTGTCCCCCATGAAGATCTTCGCCGGGGACGTGTTCCACCACAGGAACCCAATGAGCGCACCCACCAGGGCCGCGGCCACGATCGAGAGGTCCATGGGATCCCGAACCTCGTAGCACGCCGCCTGTGCCACGTTCTCGCACAGGTGCCCGGCCTGCCACAGTGTGATGAGCATGTACCCGCTGAACACCAGGATGGACGCGCCCGTGGCGAGCCCGTCCAGACCGTCCGTGAGGTTCACGGCGTTGGTGGTTCCGGTGGCAATCAGATTCACCCAGATCACGAACAGGATGGCCCCCACGATCGGCCCGGCGAATGCGAGGTCCACGCCGGTGTCCCGGGTCCAGGAGATCGCCGTGGAGGCCGGGGTGTGACCGGCCTCGTCCGGGAAGAACAGCACGAGCAGCGCGAACGCGATCCCGATGGCCCCCTGCAGGGCCATCTTCCCGGCAGCGGTCAACCCGAGGTTCTGTTTCTTGGAGATCTTCTTGAAGTCGTCCAGGAACCCCACCAGCCCCATGCCGAGCATCAGGCCGAGCGCCAGGACGCCCGAGAGGGTGATCCCACCGTTCTCAGGCCACGCGATCACGCTGATCAGGTGGGTCACCAGATAGGCGGCCACGACCGAGAGCAGGATGGCCACGCCACCCATGGTGGGGGTGCCGCGCTTGGTCTGGTGAGACGTGGGTCCGTCGTCCCGGATGTACTGACCGTACCCGCGCCGGGCGAGCACCCGGATCAGGGCGGGCGTACCGAAGATCGAGAACACGAGGCCGAGCCCCGCTGCCACGAGCAATTGGATCACGGGCTCAACCCTCCTGGTGGTTCGTGTCGGTGGTGGCCTGGGCCACCCGGTCCCCCAGGTGCTGCAACCCCGCGGCGTTGGACGCCTTGAACAACACGATGTCCCCCGGACGCAGCGTGTCACTCAGGTACTGCTCGGCGTGCTCGGTGTCCGGGACCCAGGCCGCTTCCTCACCCCACGAGCCCTCCAGGGTCGCAGCGGTGTAGACCGGCCGGGCGACCTCCCCCACGGCCACGACATGCGAGACGTTCAACCGCACGAGCAACTGCCCGAGGTCCGCGTGGGCGGTGATGGACTCGTCACCGAGTTCGAACATGCCACCCAGCACGGCGATCGTGCGCCGCGCGGGGTGCTCCTCGTCCCCGCGGCCCAATTGGGCGAGGGTCTGCAGGGCGGCCCGCATGGACTGCGGGTTAGCGTTGTAGGCGTCGTTGATCACGGTCACGCCGTCCGGTCGCTCCGTGCGTTCCATCCGCCACCGCGAGCGGGGGCCGCGGCCCGTCAGACCCGCTGCGATCTCGGCCGCGGGGACCCCGGCGCCGAAGGCCACGGCGGCCGCGGCCAGCAGGTTGGTCACATGGTGCGCACCGATCAGCTGCGAGTGCACCGGGTGGGCGGAGCCGTCCGGGAAGTGCAGCGTGAAGGCGGGGCACCCGTCGGTACCGACGGTCACGTCCTCGGCCCACACGCGCGGGTCCTCGTGGGCCGGGTCGTGGGCGTCGGGCCCCTGCCCGAAGGAGATGATGCGCGCGTCGGTGCGCTCGCGCATGGCACGCACGCGGGCGTCGTCGTCGTTGAGCACCGCGGTGCCGTGCGCGGAGAGGCCCTTGACCATCTCGCCCTTGGCGCGCGCGATGTTCTCCACGCCACCGAACTCGCCCGCGTGGGCCGAACCCACGCACAGTACGGCGCCCACGTCCGGGCGGACGGTGTCGCACAGGTAGCGGATGTTGCCGATGTGCGTGGCGCCCATCTCGATCACGAAGTACTCGGTGTCCTCGGTGGCCGTGAACACCGTGAGCGGGACACCCACCTCGCCGTTGTACGAGTTGCGCGGCGCGACCGTGGGGCCCTGCGCGGCGAAGATCCCGTGCAGCAGGTCCTTGGTGGTCGTCTTGCCCACCGAACCCGTCACGGCCACCACGGTGACCGGGTGCGCGGCACGCAACTGCTCGAGCACGTGGCTCGCGAGCGCGCCCATCGCGAGCACCACGTCCGCCACGACGACGCACGGGTACGGAGCCCCCGCGTCGTCGGTCACCACGCGTTCGGTCAGGTGCAGCACCGCGCCGGAGTCCGCGGCGGCCGGCACGAAGCGGTGCCCGTCCGTGGTCTCGCCCGGCTTGGCGACGAACAACGCGCCGTCCGTGACTTCCCGGGAATCGGTCGTGACGGAGGTGACGGTCACGGACTCGGGGTCCGGGACTCCCGCGAGCTCACCGTTCACGGCCCGCGCGAGCTGCGCGGCGGAAATGGCAATCATTGCTGCTCCTTCGTGTCCGCGTGCAACGCCGCCAGGGCGTCCCGCAGCTCTTCGCGGTCGTCCAGGTGCACGACGACGCCGTTGAAATCCATGGCGGTCTCGTGACCGCGGCCCGCCACGATGATGGCGTCGTCCGGGTGGGCCATGCGCACTGCGGTGCGGATCGCGGTCGCGCGCGGTTCGATGACCAGCACGTCCGTGGCGCGAGCATGGTTCGCGACGGCCTCACGAGCGCCCTGCGCTACCTGCTCCCGGATGGGCGCGGGTTCCTCGGCGTGGGGATCGTCGTCCGTGATGATCACGACGTCCGCCTCCTCCGCCGCGACCCGGCCCATGATGGGGCGCTTGGTGGTGTCGCGCTCGCCGGTGGCGCCGAAGACCACGATCACGCGACCGCGCCCGTCCTCGGGGGTCACGGCGCGCAGCGAGCGCGCAAGCGCGTCCGGGTTGTGCGCGAAGTCCACGAGGGAGGTGGGCCGCGTGCCCACAAGTTCCATGCGTCCCGGCACGCCCGCGCTCAGGGGGTCGTGCTCGTCCAGGACGCGTTGCAGGGTGTCCAGTGCCACGCCGGAGTCCAGGACCATGAGCACGGCCAGCGCCGCGTTGGCCACGTTGAACTCACCGGGCAGTCCCGTGTGCATGTCCAGCGCGCGCCCGTCCGTGTGCCGCAGCGTGAACGCGTGACCGATGCCCCGGCGGGTCAGCGAGCGCAGGGTCCAGTCCGCGGCGTCCGCCCCGCCGGTCCCGACGGGGGCGGTGCCTTCCGCATCGCTCGCGTCCTGACGCGTTCCTTCCGGGCCGCGCAGGGCAACGGTCGTGACGTTCTCCGCACCCAGGTTCTTGCGGGCCCGCTGCGCCATCGCGGCGCTCCACGGGTCCCCGTCCCCCAGCACGACGACGCCGCGGCTCGTGCGCTCGCGCGTGAACAACTGCGCCTTGGCCTCGAAATACTCGGCCATGGACCCGTGCAGGTCCAGGTGGTCCTGGGTGAGATTGGTGAACCCAGCGACGTCGTAGTGCACCCCGTCCACCCGGTGGAACTCGAGGGCGTGGGACGAGACCTCCATGGCGGTGGCGGTGATCCCGCGTTCACGGGTCAGGGCCAGCAGGGAATGCACGTGCGGAGCCTCTGGCGTGGTCATGCGTGACGGGATCGGCGTGTCCCCCGCGAGGATCTCGATGGTGCCGATCAACCCGGTCATGTGACCCAGGGCGCGCAGGATCGAGGTGATGAAGTAGGTCGTGGTGGTCTTGCCGTTGGTGCCGGTCACCGCGAAGAGCTCCTGGCCGGTGCCGTCCGCAGGTTGGGAATCGTAGACCGCGCGGGCCACCGGACCCACCCATGAACGGGGTTCGGGGCTCACGAGCACCGGCAGGCCCACGCCCGACTCGGCCACGGACCGCGCGCCGTCCGGATCGGTGAGGATCGCCACGGCACCGGACGCGGCGGCGTCGGCGGCGAATCGCGCCCCGTGGACCTTGGCGCCGGGCAGCGCGGCGCAGAGATCACCCGGCTGCACCTCCCGCGAGTTCAGGACCACTCCCGTGACGGGAGCGGTGGTCCCCGTGGGGGCGGGGACCACCCGCGCGCCCGTGAGCCGCGCGAGCTCCTCGAGCGAGTGGGCCACGGGCCGAGACGGACGCAGACTCTGCGCGTCGGTCCCTTCTTGGGCAGATGCCACCATAGAAATCCTCTTCGAACCTGTCTGTGGACGCACCCCGTCCACCCGGGCCGGTGTCTCACCGGTCGTTGCTGCCGCCATGTGCTTCTGTGTGGGAAGTTTAGTCCTGGGACTCGTCCCTCCCCGGCTGCGGCCACGTTTGCTCGAGCGCGTTCGTGGGTGTCACGTCCCGGTCCACGTTCTGCGGCACCTGCATGTCGAACGTGGGCCCCGTGGTGGTGGAGGGCGCCACGTTGAAGTGGTGCAGCACCTGGGACATGATCGTGGAGAACGTGCTCGTCACGCCCAGGGTGCGCACGTCCCCCTGGGGGCGCTGCATGGTGACCGCCACGAGGTACTGAGGGTCCTCCATGGGGGCCACACCCACGAAGGACGTGGTGTAGCCCTCGTACCCGCCGCCCTCGCTCGGCGCCTCGGCCGTACCCGTCTTACCACCCACGCGGTATCCCGGCACGGCCGCTTCCTTGGCGCCGCCCTGCGTGACCACGTTCTCCATGATGTCCAGCGTCTGCTGCGCGGCGGACTCGGAGAGCACCTGTTTGGGTTCAGGACGTTCGGGGTGCGTGACCGTCCCGTCCGGCGCGGTCACGGAGTCCACGAGACGCGGTTCGATCTGACGGCCCTTGTTCGCGACCGCCTGGAAGATCGACGCCGTGCGCAACGGGGTCTGGGACACGCCCTGACCGAACAACACCGTGTACTCCTGACGCGGGTCCCACTGATCCGCGGGCGCCAGGATGCCCGTGGACTCCCCCGGCAGTTCGATGCCCGTGGCGGAACCCACCCCGAAGTTCGCGAGGTTGTCGTGGCGGGCCTGCTTGTCCATCTTGGAACCCATGATCACGGTGCCCGTGTTCATGGAGTCCGCGATGATCCCCGCGACCGTGCGGTTCTGGGTGCCATGGTCGAACGCGTCGGTGATCTTCTCGGAACCAATCTGCAGGTACGGCGGGACCGTGATCTCCGTGGTGGGGGACACGATCCCCCGGTCCAGGGCGCCGGCCACCGTGGCGATCTTCTCCGTGGAACCGGGCTCCACGGCCTGGGACACGGCGCGCGAACCGAGGTCGGCGGCGTCGGCCTTGCCCGGGACGTTGGGGTCCACCGAGGAGGTGTCCGCGAGCGCCAGGACCTTGCCGGTCTTGACGTCCATGACCACGGCCGTGCCCCATTCGGCCTTGAGCTGCTTGGCCCGTTCGCGCACGGCCTGCTCCGCGAAGAACTGGACGTCGCTGTCGAGCGAGAGCTTGACGTTCGAGCCGTTCTCGGCGGCCTTCTGTTCCTGCGGGGCCACGGGGATGCGCACGCCGTCGCCGGAGATCTCGAAGCGGCGCTCGCCGTCGGTGCCGCGTAACAGGGAGTCCTGGGTCTGTTCGATCCCGCCGAGGGCCTGGTTGTCCCCGCCCAGGAACCCGACCACGGAACCGCCCAGGGAACCGTCCGGATAGCTGCGCTGGAACGTGGGCTGGCCGTAGATGTACGGCAGGTTCAACTCCCGCAGGGCGTTGTACTGCTCGGGGGTTACGCCCCGCGCTACGTAGTTGAAGCTCTTGTCCCCGTCCAGCGCGGCCTTCACGTCCGTGTCCTTCATGCCCAGGGCGTCCGCGATCTTGTACACGGCCTGCGTGGGGGTCATGGTCTCGGTGGAACCGTCCTTGTGGGGCACGGTCACGGCGGCGACGGCGCTCTGGTCCACGGTGATGTCGTAGCGCTGCAGTGTGCGGGCCAGCACCGTGCCACGGCTGTCGGTGATCTCCCCGCGCACCGCGGGGATGGACTCCACGAGCGTGCGCTGGGCGGCCGCGGCCTCGGCCCGACCCCCGGGGTCCAGCCCCTGGACCCAGAACAGGCGGCCCACCACGAGAAGCAACAGGACCAGCAGGAAGGCGATGCCCACGTGCATGCGCGAATAGGGCCGGAACAGTCGGTTCTTGCGCGCTGACGATGCTGACACGGTCTTCCTCGATTTCTGGACTTCAGCGTGGTGGGGCCACCTCCGACGGGTTCTACTCCCGGTCCGCGGCGCGGACCGGCGCGTTCACTGGCCAGGCGCGCGCTGCGACGGCGCGGGGATGGAGCCCCCGTTGAGATCCCGGGACTCGTCGGCCTTCTGGGCCGCTTTACGCTGGGCGGTCTTCTTGTCCGCTTCTTCCTTGGCGCGCTTCTCCGCGCGTTCCTCGGCGGCGATCCGGTTCGCCTCCGCGGCGTCGGAACCCTTCATCTGCGCGGGCGGCACGAGGATGTTCTGCGCGTCCGTCTTCTCCGCGGGGGCGCTCGGGGCCGTGACGGCACCCGTGCCGAGCTGGATGCTCCCCACATCCTTGGCCGGGACCATGCCCAGGTCGTTGGCGCGGGCGGCCAAGTTCTGCGGCGCGGAATTGGCCTCGATATCCTGCGTGAGCGCCTCGTTCTCCTGGGAGAGGGCGCGCTGCTGACCCGTGAGCTCGGTCAACTGGTACTGCCCCTGGGTGATCTGGATGTTGAGCAACAGGATGCCCACGAGAGCTGCGGCCAGGGCGAGGGTGCACATGACCACGGTGGAGACCCGGCTGCGGCGGGCCGCGCGGCGCGGCACCACGGAGAGCGGCCTACGCCCGTCCGCCCCCCGGCCCGAGGGGTCACCCGACGATGGATGCGAGGCCGACGTCGCACTGCTCATCGCTCACTCCCTGGTCTTGTGGTCTCCCGGAGCCGCTCGACGGCACGCAACCTGGCCGAGGCGGCCCGGGGGTTGTCCCGGACCTCCTGCTCGCCGGCGCGTTCCGCCCCGCGGGTGAGAACCTTCAGCGTGGGCTGGTGTTCCGGCAGTTCCACGGGAAAACCTCTGGGGGCCGTGGAACGTGCACCGCGAGTGAACTCCTGCTTGACAATTCTGTCCTCCAGGGAGTGGTAACTCATGGCGAGGACACGCCCTCCCACCCTGACAGTTTCCACGGCGGCGGGCACGGCACGCTCCAGGACGTCGAGTTCCTCGTTGACCTCGATCCGCAACGCCTGGAAGGTCTGTTTGGCCGGGTGGCCCTTCTTGTGCTGGGCCGCGGCGGGAACCGCGGAGCGGACCACGTCCACGAGCTGGGCGGTCGTGCGCAGCGGGGCCTCGGTACGGGCGGCGACGATGGCGCGCGCGATCCGCGGCGCGAAGCGGTCTTCGCCCCAGCGGTAGATGATGTCCTTGAGCTGGGCCTCCGAGTACTCGTTGACCACGGTGTACGCGGACAGTTCCGCCCGGGAGTTCATGCGCATGTCCAGGGGGGCGTCGAACGAGTACGCGAAGCCGCGCTCGCGTTCGTCCAGCTGCAGTGAGGACACCCCGAGGTCGAACAGGATGCCGTCCACCCGGTCCACGCCGGCGGCTGCGGCGGCCTGATCGATGTGGTCGTACGTGGTGTGGATGCCCGTGAACCGCTCCCCGAAGTGCGCAAGGCGTTCCCCGGCGAGTTCGAGGGCCTGGGGGTCCCGGTCGATCCCGACCACGCGCAACCCCGGGAAGCGTTCGAGCATGGCGTGGGTGTGCCCGCCCATGCCCAGGGTCGCGTCCACGACCACGGGGTGTTCGGTGTCCAACGCCGGCGCGAGCAGGTCCAGACAGCGCTCCAGCATCACGGGGATGTGTCGTTGCTCGGCGGGGGCGTGGTCCATGCCGGGCTCCTGGTCTGTCGCGGATCGTGCGGGTACTACGGGTCGCAGGTCTCGGTGCGCACGGCACCGATGTCCTCCGGGGGCATCCTACGGTGCGCCCGGACACCAGATCCCCATCCGCCGCTCGCCCCTCGAATCCGGCCTGACTCGGGGGAAGTCGAGTCAGGACGGTGACGTGGGCGGCTGGAGATCTCACGTCCGGGGACGGCACCGGCGGGGGTCCCGCGCGGTGGTCCTCGGGTGATCAGAACAGCCCGGGTATGACCTCGTCCTCCGTGGCGGAGAAAGCCGCTTCCTTCTCCGTCAGGTACTGCTGCCACGAGGCCGCATCCCAGATCTCGGCGCGGCTGCCCGCCCCGATCACCGCCAGTTCCCGGTCCAGGCCCGCGTATGAGCGCAGGGACGCCGGAATGGTGATGCGACCTTGCTTGTCCGGGACCTCGTCCGATGCCCCGGAGAGAAAAACGCGGATGTAATCCCTGGCCTGCTTGGACGACAACGGGGCCGCCCGCATCTGTTCATGGACCCTGGCGAACTCCTGCGCGCTGAACACGTACAGGCAGCGTTCCTGCCCTCGGGTCAGCACGAGTCCGTCCGCCAGTTCGGCCCGGAACTTGGCCGGGAGAATCAGCCTGGCCTTGTCGTCCAAACGCGGTTCGTATGTTCCGAGAAACACAGCCACCGCCTTCGAATCAGGGTCAGCCCAACCCTCGCTTCTCTACCACCCTCCACTTTACTCCACTGCCCTCCCCCGTCAACGCGCATCCCCTCCACGGCACGCCACGACGGCGCTGCCCCGGGGCGTCGTCGACACCCCTTTCCCGGCGTGGTCTGCGGGCACGCCGGAGACGATGGGTCCGGACATGAAAGAACTCCCCGGCGCGGTGCCGGGGAGTTCTCGGAAGTTCTACGGGCTGGACAGCCTGCGGGAAGGCTCAGCGCTAACCCTGATTGCGTTTGTCCCACTTCTCCTCGAGGTTCTGGAGGAAAGTGGAGGACTTGCGTGGACCGGAGGGACCGCGGCCGAACGGCCCGCCATTGGACGGCCCGTTCCCGGGGCCTCCGGGATTGGCCGCGCCCTTGTCCGGGGTGGCCCGGCCCCGCACGGTGGCCACGTACGCGCCGGCGGCCATCACGATGAAGCCCAACACGCCCACAATGATCAGGTGCATGGCGACCCCGGCGAGCAGGACGCCCAGTCCAACCACTGCGATCACGACCCCCAGCACGACGTTGCGCATGGACCCGCGCCCCCGAACCGCTTCGGTGTGCATGGTCGACGCGAAGCGGGGGTCGTCGTCGTGCAACTGCTTCTCGAGCTGGGCGAGAAGCTGTTGTTCGTGCTCGGAGAGAGGCACGATTCCTCCTGTGGTGTTGAGGGAGCGAGGCGGGGGCGGTACGGCTGCCTTCCTCACTTACCGTCCAGAATATCCCGTGCGGGACGGATTGGCATCGTCGTTTCCATGAGTTTGGCTGGGCGCACAATTCCGGGGCCGAATCGGTGGTGCACGCGGTCCATGGCTTCCTCCGCGGCACCCCATTCCTCCTCCCGTCCATCCAGGCTCAACTGGAACGCGTGATCGGCCCCGGTGAGCTTCTCCGCCCTGATGCCCACGAGCCGCACGGCCTGCGCTCGCGGGCCCAGACCGTCCAGTAGCGCGCACGCTTCGGTGTAGAGATCGTGGGCCGCGGTGACGGGGTGACTCAGCGTCCTGGAGCGGGTGATGGTCGAAAAATCGGCGTAGCGCAGCTTGAGTCCCACGCGCCCGGCGCGCAGTCCGTGCCTGCGCAACCGGACCGCGGTGTCGTGGGCCAGGCCCAGCAGCACACGTTTCAGAGCCGCACTGTCGGCGACGTCGCGCTGGAACGTCCGTTCGGCCCCGATGCTCTTCTCCTCGCGCGCGGGCGTCACGGGACGGGGGTCGTGGCCGGTGGCCAATTGTTTCAAATGTGTCCCGGAAGCGGTGCCCACGAGCGCGTGCAACCGGGGCAACGGCGTGGTGGCGATGTCCCCGACCGTGGACAGCCCGGCGGACTGCAGGATCTCGGAGGTGCGCTTGCCCACCCCCCACAACTTGCCCACCGGCAGCTGTGCCAGGAACGCGAGGGTGTGCTCGGGCGTCACCACGAGCAGCCCGTCCGGCTTGCAGTACGCGGAGGCGATCTTGGCGACCGTCTTGTTCTCCGCGACCCCCACGGAGGCGGTGAGTCCCGTGCGTTCGTGGATCACGCGCCGCAGGGTCCGGGCGATCTCGACGGGCGGCCCGCTGCGCCGGATCGCCCCGGACACGTCCACGAACGCCTCGTCCACGCTCAGCTGCTCCACGCGGTCCGTGACCGAGCGGAAGATGTCCATCACGACCCGTGAGTAATGGGTGTACGCCTCGCGATGCGGTTCGAGCACCACCGCGGAGGGGCAGCGAGCGCGGGCCTGGGACACGGGCATCGCGGAGTTCACGCCGTACCGGCGGGCCTCGTAGGACGCGGAGAGCACCACCGAGCGCGGACCGGAACCGGCCACGATCACGGGGCGGCCGCGGTACTGGGGGGCGTTGAGCAGTTCCACGCCCACGTAGAACATGTCCATGTCCACGTGCAGGATGGCGCAGCGCCGGTACTCGGCCAGTTGCTGCGGACTCGGCCCGCCCATGGCGCCTCCTTCCACGACCCTCCGGCATCGGAAACCCATCGCCACGCGGGACCCGTCCGGATCAAGACCCGTTGATGACGGACATGCCACCCGCGCGGGATCTGGTTCGTCTTCCCTAAGCCTAGGAAGGGGCTCCGACACGCACACGGGCCACGGCACCACGAACTTGTCCGGCCCCGGGCCGCTCGACAGGGCGGCACCGATACGCATCCGCGGCGCCGCGTCCGGTTAGGCTGGTTGGGCGCCCGCGGGGCGGCCCGGCGTCGTGGAGCCCGTGCCCGTGACGCCCGCCGCGCCCCGCGGTACCGCGCAGCGCGGCCGACAGCATCCCCTCGATCAAAGGTGCCCTGGCATGACCCCTTCCGACGCGTCCGTCACCGCGACGCAACAGGACCGTGACTTCTCCGCGCTCCTGGACGAGCGGATCACCGAGTTCTTCGCGAGGGAACGCGAACGGGTCACCGGGATCTCCCCGCACGCGACCGTGCTCGTGGACGCGATCGAGGACCTCACGCGCGGCGGCAAGCGCCTGCGCGCACGGCTGTGCTACTGGGGCTGGCGCGCGGCTGGCGGGGCCGTGGCGGACGACGTCGCCGTGGCCGCCGCGGCGTCCCTCGAACTTTTCCAGACCGCGGCGCTGATCCACGACGACATCCTGGACCGCTCGGACACGCGCCGCGGCAAGCCCAGTGTGCACCGCGTTTTCGAGGCCCTGCACCGCGAGGCCGGGTGGTCCGCGGACGCCGCCCACTTCGGGGTCAGCGCGGCCGTCCTCACCGGGGACATGAGCCTGTCCTTCGCGGAACAACTCTTCGCCGACGCCACCGCGCGCGTCGCCGCGGACGCGGCCGCGACCGCACGGGAGATCTTCTCCACGATGCGCACCGAGGTCATGGCCGGGCAGTACCTGGACATCCACGCGGAGGTCGCTCCCGCCGTGGGCGACCCCGAGGAACAACTCGAGCGTGCCATGACCGTGCTGCGCTACAAGTCCGCCAAGTACTCGGTGGAGCACCCCGTGGAGATCGGCGCGGCACTCGCCGGCGCGGACCGCGAGTTCCTCGCGGACTGCTCCGCGTTCGCGCTGCCGGTCGGCGAGGCTTTCCAATTGCGCGACGACGTCCTGGGGGTCTTCGGCGACCCGGAGACCACGGGCAAGCCCGCCGGGGACGACATCCGCGAGGGCAAGCGCACCGCGCTGATCGCACTGTGCGCGGCATCAAGTTCGACCGAGGACATCGCGTGGCTCGAATCGGTGCTCGGCCGCGCGGAACTCACCGAGCAGGAGGTGCACCGCGCGCGGGACCTCATGCGGGACAGCGGTGCCCACGCGCGCTCGGAGGAACTCATCGCGTCCCTCGTGCGCACCGCGGACACGCAGCTGGCGCGCTTGCGCACCGACGACGTCGCCCGGGCCGGGCTGCAGGCGCTCGCCGGCGCCGCCGTGCGCCGCGCCAAGTAGGCCGCCTCAGCGGGCGGGTGTCACCAGCCCAGGGCCTGGGCCCTGCGGCGCACCTCGGTCTTCTGGCCACGGCGCAGCGCGTCGATGGGCCGCCCGGGCAGGGACTCGTCCTCGGTGAACAGCCAGCGGATCGCCTGGGCGTCCGTGTAGGCGGCATCCCGCAGGACGGCCACGGTCCCCTTGAGGGAGTCCACGGGGCGGTCGCCGTCCATGAAATCGGCGGGGACCACACGCACGCGGTCTTCGGGTCGGCGCACCTCGAGCAGTGCGCCGTCGTCCACGAGCCGATGCACCCGGGTGATCTGGATGTCCATGGCCTCGGCGATGTCGGGAAGGTAGGTCCACTCACCCACCAACGAGTCGAGTTCGGCGAATTCCTGGGCGGAGAGATCGGTTGAGTAGTTCACGAACCCTACTGTGCCACGGCGCACCGACCGGCTCACACACCGGTCGCGACCAGGGGTCGGGTAATCTGGGGGCACCGTGCTGTACCGGAGGGTGCCGCCGGATCTTCCCCCGCTCACCCGTCCCGAGGTAGGAATCGCGAACATGCCGGTTGACCCGCCCCACGACCGCCGGTCCCCCCGTTCCACATGGTCCCGCCGCGCCGCGCAGGGCTCCGCCGCCGCGCTGGCCGCCCTCACCGCCCTGGGCACCGTGGGTTCCGCGCACGCCGCGCCGGCGCCCGCCCCGAACGTCCACGTGGCGCAGCATGCCCAGTCCACGCACGTGACCGTGGCCCCCGGGGACTCCCTGTGGTCCCTGGCGACCGCCCACGGGGTGCGAGTCCAGGACCTGATGAGCGTCAACAAGCTCCCGGCCCACGGCATGATCCGCCCCGGCCAGCGGCTCGTGATCCCGGGATCGGACCGCGCTCCCGCCTCCTCCTCCGCGGCCGCATCGCGCGCCGACGACGCAGACCCGGCCGGCTCCGACCGCGGCGGCTCCCGGCGCCACACCGTGGCCGCCGGTGACACCCTGTGGGACCTCGCGCAGCGCTACGGCGTGAGCGTGGCCGAGCTCATGCGGGCCAACGGGGTCTCTGCTGCCTCCGTGTTGCGCCCGGGCCAGGGACTCACGATCCCGGGCGGGGCGGCGGGACCCGCCCGAGCGGCGTCGTCGTCCGAACCCGCCGCGACGGTGCGTGACGCTGGCACGGCCGCGGCCCCGAAGCCCAAGGCCGCCGTGGGTGACACGTTCGCGGGCCGCACGTACCCCCGCGAGGTCGTGGAGTCCGCGAACCGACACCACGCCCAGTTGCAGCAGCGCCAACTGCCGGCCCCGGAGCAGATCCGGGAGATGGTGCGAGCGACCGCCCAGGAGTTGGGTGTGGACCCGGCGCTCGCGCTCGCCCACGCCTCGCAGGAATCCGGGTTCCGCCACGGGGTGGTCTCCCCCGCGGACGCCGTGGGCACCATGCAGGTGATCCCGTCCGCCGGTGAGTGGGCGTCCGCGATGGTGGGTCGGGACCTGGACCTGCTGGACCCCCAGGACAACATCACCGCGGGGGTCGCGCTGATCCGGGAGCTGCAGGCCAAGGCCCCCAACAAGGCCGCGGGGATCGGCGCCTACTATCAGGGACTGCACGGCGTGAAGACGTACGGTATGTACCCCGACACCAAGGCGTACGTGAAAGCCGTGAGCGCACAGGAACGAGAATTTGCCCAGTAGCAGCATGAACGACCACCGCGTGGGATCCCTGCTGGAGGGCCGGTACCAGGTCCGCCGCCTGATCGCCCGCGGTGGTACGGCCACGGTCTACGAGGGGCTCGACGAACGGCTCGAACGTCCCGTGGCCCTGAAGATCATGCACCCCCACGTCGCGGACGACCCGTCCTTCGTGGCCAGGGCACGGCGTGAGGCCAAGTCCGCCGCGCGCCTGCACCACCCCAACGTGGTGGCCGTCCTGGACCAGGGTCACACCGCGGATGGCGTGCTCTACCTGGTCCTGGAATACGTGGACGGGCCCACTCTGCGCGACGTCGTGGCCCATGAGGCGCCCATGACACCGCGCCGCACGCTCGACCTGCTGATCCCCGTGCTGCGCGGCCTCACCCAGGCGCACCGGATCGGCCTGGTCCACCGGGACGTGAAGCCCGAGAACGTCCTGCTGACCCGGGGCGGGCAGGTCAAGGTCGCAGACTTCGGACTGACCCGCGCCGTGGACGAGCACACCACGAGCACCACGGTCATGGGCACGGTGGGCTACGCCGCCCCCGAACTCGTGGGGGACGGCCCCGTGGACCAGCGCAGCGACGTCTACGCCGTGGGGATCATGGCGTACGAGATGCTCACGGGCTCACGCCCGTACACCGGTACCGCCCTGCAGGTCGCGACCGCCCACGTGAGCCGGGACGTCCCCGCCCCCGGTGGGCTCGCGCAGGGCGTCCCCGCTGCGCTCGACGAGTTCGTGCTGCGCGCGACGTCCCGCGACGCTGCCCAGCGCCCCGCCGACGCCGCGGCGCTGCTGGACCTCGCGCTGGCCATCCGACGCTCGCTGCCCGAGCAGATCGACCCGCCCTCACTGCGGGACACGGACACGGTCGTCCTGGGAGGCGGGTCCCACGCCTCGACGGCTGCGGCGGCGGTCGCCGGAGGGGCACTGGCCGGCGCTGCGGGAGCGTCCGCCGCTGCCGGCGCGGCCACCGTTCCCACCGCGGGAGGCGACGCCGCCGAGGCGCCGACGCAGGCACTCGGCGGAGTACCCACGGAGGCCCTCGGCGATGCGGGAGCGGATCCCACCGGGGAGAACGCCACCACCCCGCGCGGTAGTCAGCACACGCATGGAATGGGCCGTCCCGGCGAGCGCGGGGCCGGTGCGCCGATCCTGCCCGCCTTCGAGCCCGACGCGACCGGGACCATCGCCATGACCCAGGTGGGCTCCACCGCCCACCGCTCCCGCGACACACCCCGGGTCCGGCTGAACCCCCAGCCCCCTGCCCTGCACCTGGCCGTGGGCGCCGTGGTCTTCGCGCTGCTGCTCTCGGTGGCCGGATTCCTGGGCTGGTGGCTCGGCTCGGCCCCCGGGACGGCGTCCGCGACCGTCCCTGCCGTCGCGGGTCAGGACACCGCAACCGCGGAACGCGCCCTCAACAGCGCGGGGATCTCCAACGTGGGCGTGCGCTCGACCACAAGCCCCGAGGTCCCGCAGGGCATCGTGATCGCCACGGATCCCGGGGTCTCCACCACCGTGCGCGGTATCGAGCAGGTCAACCTGGTGGTCTCCGAGGGTCCCGCCCGCGTGAGCGTTCCCACCGTGGTCGGTTCAGCGGGCGACGACGCCCGGGCCGCGATCACCGGCGCCGGGCTGCGCGTGGGCAAGATCTCGCGGGAGTACTCCGCGCAGGCCGTGGACACCGTGCTCGGGCAGTCCCCCGCTGCGGGGACGAGCGTGGACGAGGGCACGACCGTGGCCCTGACCCTCGCCGCGGACACCCCGCAGGGTGCACCGCCCAACGTGGTGGGCCAGGACGCGGACTCCGCCCGGCAGAGCCTCGAGGAGCAGGGGTACACGGTGGAGATCAACTCACCCGTTGGTTCCCACCTCAACCGGGTCGTGCGCCAGCGTGAGGACGAGAACACGGTGATCCTCACCGTGTTGTGACGGTCGTGCGGACACGACCGCATGAGTGGCGACCGTGCTGTCACGACCACGCCGTGACGCCCGCGCCCCGAAGGCGATGACGACACGGACGCCTTACACACGAAAGATGACCCCGGCACCAACGGTGCCGGGGTCATCGCATGTCAACGGATCAGTTCTGCTGGGAGAGGTACTCCGCGACCAGGAACGCGATCTCCAGGGACTGCATGTGGTTCAACCGGGGGTCGCACAGCGTCTCGTAGCGTTCGGCGAACGAGGACTCGTTGACCGGGTCGGACCCGCCCAGGCACTCCGCGACGTCGTCACCGGTCATCTCCACGTGGATGCCGCCCGGGAACGTACCCAGCGCGCGGTGCACCTCGAAGAAGCCGCGGACCTCATCCACGACGTCGTCGAAGTTGCGGGTCTTGTACCCCGAGGGCAGCGAGACCGTGTTGCCGTGCATGGGGTCCGTGACCCACACGGGCTTGGCACCCGACGCCTCCACGGCCTGGATCACCGGGGGCAGCTTCTCGCGGATGTTCTTGGCACCCATGCGGGTGATGAACGTCAGGCGACCCGGCTCGCGCTCGGGGTCCAGGGCATCGATGAGCCGCAGGGCGTCGTCGCCCGTGGTGGACGGGCCGAGCTTGACGCCGATGGGATTGCGCAACCGGGAGAGCAGGTCCACGTGCGCGCCGTCGAGTTCGCGCGTGCGCTCCCCGATCCACAGGAAGTGCGCGGATGTGCCGTACGGCAGGTTCGTGCGGGAGTCGATGCGGGTCAGTGCACGCTCGTAGTCAAGCAGCAGCGCCTCGTGACCCGCGAAGAACTCGGTGGTCTTGAGAGCGTCGAAGTCGGAGCCGCACGCGGCCATGAACTTCACCGCGTGGTCGATCTCGCGCGCCATGGACTCGTAGCGGGCGTATGCCGGGTTGGCCGCGAAGCCCATGTTCCACGCGTGCACGCGGCGCAGGTCCGCGAACCCGCCCTGGGTGAAGGCGCGAATCAGGTTCAGCGTGGACGCGGACGTGTGGTAACCGCGCACCATCCGCTTGGGATCGTGAACGCGGGACTCCTCGGTGAAGTCGAAACCGTTGACCATCTCCCCACGGAACGAGGGCAGGGTCACGCCGTCGCGGGTCTCGTCGTTGGACGAACGCGGCTTGGAGAACTGCCCCGCCATGCGCCCCATCTTGACCACGGGCAGCGACGCGCCGTACGTGAGCACCACGGCCATCTGCAGCAGCGTGCGCACCCGGGCCGAGATCTTGTCCGCGGTGGCACCGGCAAACGTCTCGGCGCAGTCGCCGCCCTGCAGGAAGAACGCCTCACCGTTGGCCACCTGGGCCAGGCGCGCGCGCAGCCGGTCGACCTCTCCCGCGAACACGAGGGGCGGGACGGCGTTGAGCTCCTGCATGCTGCTCGCGAAGTCGGGGTGCTGCGCCCACTGGGGGTGCTGACCGATCGTCTTGTCCCGCCACTCGTCCAGGCCGGGATAGTTCGCCGCGCTCGGGGAGGGGGACGACACGGTTCGGATCTGTTCAGGCAGCGTTATGGAACTCATTCGGACAGTCTAGGCGGATTCCTTGGGACCGCGCTCGTCCGTTCCGTCATGTGAACGTCCCTGCAGCTTGGCGCCCAGGTTGCTCGCCTGCTGGGACACGGCGTCCGTGACCGCGCGTCCCTTGTCCCGGGTGGCCTCGACGACGTCGCGGGCCTGGACCTTGAGCGCTGCGGTCTTCTCCTCGGCGAGCGCGCGCTTGTGATCGGCAGCGTAGACGTCCGCCATCTCCTGGCCAGAGATCTTCTGGATCGCGGCCATGATCTCGTCCGTCACGCGGCGCATGGTCGCGTGGTCCCCGCGCCGGGACATCAGGTCCGAGAAGTCCATGGGCTCACCGAAGACCGTGGTGACCTTGGCACGGCGCGGATCCGGGAACCGTGAGCCCAGGGGCTGCATCTTGTCCGTGCCGAACATCGCCACGGGGATCACGGGGGCCCCGGTCTCCAGCGCGAGGCGGGCCACACCGATCTTCCCCTTGTAGAGCCGACCGTCCGGGGAGCGTGTGCCCTCCGGGTAGATCCCGATCAGCTTGCCCTCGGCGAGTGCCTGGCCACCGGCACTGAGCGATTTGGCGCTGGCCTTGCCACCCCTGCGGTCCATGGGGATCTGGTTGATGGCTTTGAAGAACGCGCCGATCACGCGCCCCTTGAGCCCGGGGGTCGTGAAGTACTCGGACTTGGCCAGGAAATACACCTGGCGCGGCACGGCCACGGGCATAAAGACGGCGTCCGGGACGGACAGGTGGTTGCTCGCGAGGATCGCGGGGCCGTGCTCGGGGACGTTCTCCAGACCCACCACGGTGGGTCGGCACACCAGGTTGACCACGGGGCCCACCACGTAGGTCTTCAAGAACATGTACACCATGAGCGGGAGCCCTTTCGTCATCGCGGGAGTCACCGGATGCCCGCGGTGGCCCGGCCGTGCACCGGTGCGCACACGCGGCACCGTGCCTTTGTTCCGCCACATTCTCTCACGAGTTCTCGCGGCGGCTGGCACAATGGCGCCATGTTCTCCGATCAGCAACTCCACGGCCCCCTGCACCTTCCCGGCTCCTCCTCCGTGGGGGTCCTCCTACTGCACGGCTTCACGGCCACCACGGCCTCCGTGCGGGATTGGGCGCACGCCGTCCACGAGGCCACCGACGACGCCGGAGCCCACCCGGGCGTGCGCGTCCCCCTGCTGCCCGGGCACGGGACGCAGTGGGAGGAACTGGCCGAACAACCGTGGCAGGCCTGGCGGGACGCCGTGGACGAACAGTACTGGGCGTTGCGCCGCGAGCACGACCGCGTGGTCGTGGGCGGGCTGTCCATGGGCGGCGCGCTGGCCCTGCACACCGCGGCCCGGCGGGAGGTCGCCGGGGTGCTGCTCGTGAACCCCGCGCTGTCCCTCGTGAACCGGATGGCGCGGTTCAGTCACCTGATGAGTCCCGTGGTCGCGTCCCTGCCCGGGATCGGTGGCGACGTCAAGAAGGAGGACGTCCTGGAGTCCACCTACGACCGCACGCCCCTGGCCGCCGTCGCGCAGTTGAACGTGCTGATGCACCGGACCGTGCGCATGCTCCCTGCGATCACCGCGCCCACCGTGGTGTTCCGTTCCGAGGTGGACCACATCGTCTCCGGGGGCTCCGCGGACCTGGTGGCCGAGCACAGTTCCGGGGACGTCCACGTGGTCGATCTGCAGAACAGCTACCACGTGGCCACCCTGGATCACGATGCCCCACTGCTCGAACGGATCTCCCGGGACGCGGTCCAGCGGTTGTCCCGGGGCGAGCAGTTCCTCCCCGAGGACCCGTCGTGAGTTCACGCCAACCACCGGAGGACCCGTTCGAGCGGATCATCCGCGGCAACTCGTGGGACGACGTCCCCCGCGACGACGAGGACCTCGAACCGTGGGCCGAGGACTTCCCGTGGGAGCCCCGCGAGCAACCGGCCGAGGAGATCCCCGTCGAACTGCGGGACACCCGGGAGGACGAACGCTACGAGCCCGATCCCGGGCCCGTTACGAGCGGGATCTCCCCCGCCATGCTGCGCGCCCTGAGCACCGTGCTCGCGGTCATCGTGATCATGGTCGGACTCGCCCTGTTGCCCGGTCCCCTGCCCCCGGTTATGTGGCTGCTGGGCCTCGTGGGTCTGGTCGCGGGTCTGTACCTGGTCTTCCGCGCGCTGCCGCAGGACTCCCCCGAGGACGACGACGGCGCCGTCGTCTGACGCGTCCGCGCGGCGCGTTCCAGCGGGGCCGGCTCCCCGGACGCGGGCGTCTCCGCCACAATCCTGCCGGGGTCGCCGTCATGTGGTGGACACGTCCAGTATATGCCGGGAGTGAGGCGCGACACACAGTAGGCTGAGAGCCGTTCCCATCAGGAAGGTGCCCCTCCATGCGACGCGTCAGCGCCCCGGCCATCGTCGATCCCCTGCCGTACCCCGGCATCGCCCACATCCTCGCCGAACGCGCCGAGCAGAAACCCGACACGGTGCTGTACACCGTGCTCGCAGAAGGGCGCGAGCGGGACGTCACGGCGCGACAGTTCCGTGACGAGGTCGTGGCCCTGGCCCGTGGGATCGCCGCGAAGGGCATCCGCCCCGGCGAGCGCGTGGGCCTGCTGAGCCGCACGCGCTACGAGTGGACGCTCGTGGACTTCGCCCTGTGGTGGGTCGGCGCAGTGCCGGTGCCCGTCTACGACACGTCCTCCCCCGATCAGATCGCCCACATCATGTCTGATTCGCAGGCCGTGGCGATCTTCGTGGAGACCGACGAACTGGCCGAACGCGTGCAGCGGGCCACCGGGATCACGGAGTTCGCGGCCGCCCGGCGAATCTGCGTCTTCGACACCGCCTCCAGCGAAAACTCCCTGGAGGCCATGATCGCGGGCGGCGCCGACCCCACGGATCTGCAGACGCCCTACGACGGCGTGACCCTGGACGACGTCGCGACCCTCATCTACACCTCGGGGACCACGGGTGCGCCCAAGGGCTGCGAACTGACGCACCGCAATTTCGTGTCGTGCTCGCAGAACACCATCCCGGTGGCCGGTGCCGTCATGGCCGGGGGGTCCCGCACCCTCATGTTCCTGCCGCTCGCGCACGTGTTCGCCCGGTTCGTGGAGGTCACGTCCCTGGACGCCGGGATCACCCTGGCCCACACGCCGGATGTCTCCCACCTCATGGACGACCTCGCCCGGTTCAAGCCCACGTTCATCCTGGCCGTGCCCCGCGTGTTCGAGAAGATTCTGGTGGGCGCGCGGTTCAAGGCCCAGGCCGGTTCGCCCGTGAAGAAGCTGATCTTCGAGCGGGCCGTTGCGACCGCCGTCGCGTGGTCACGCGCCGCCGTGAAGGGCCCCGTGCCGCCGCTGCTCGAAGCCCGCCACCGCCTCTACGACAAGCTCGTGTACTCCACGCTGCGCCAGGCCATGGGCGGGGACGTGCGCTATGCCGTCTCCGGGGGTGCGAGTCTGGGCGACTACCTCGCGCACTTCTTCAACGGGATCGGTGTGTACGTGGTCGAGGGCTACGGGCTCACCGAGACGACCGCCCCCATCGCGGCGAACTTCCCGAGCCTCAACCGGCTCGGCACGGTGGGCCACCCGATCCCCGGCAACGAAGTCGCGATCGCCGCGGACGGGGAAATCCTCGTGCGCGGCGCCAACGTGTTCAAGGGCTACCACGGGCTGCCCGATAAGACCGCCGAGGCGTTCTTCGACGGTTGGTTCGCCACCGGGGACCTGGGCCACCTGGACGACGAGGGGCTGCTCACGGTCACGGGGCGCAAGAAGGAGATCATCGTCACCGCGGGCGGCAAGAACGTGATCCCCAACCAACTCGAGGACCCCATCCGCGCCTCCGCGACCGTGGGGCAGATCATGGTCGTCGGGGACGACCGCCCCTTCGTGGCCGCCCTGATCACCCTGGACCCCGAGACGCTGCCCAAGGTGCTGCCCGGACTCGGGCTGGATCCGCACATGAGCGTCGACCGGGCCGCACGCGAGGAGGCCGTCATCGACCACGTCCAGAAGATCGTGGACCACGCCAACGCCAAGGTCTCCCGCGCGGAGGGCATCAAGGCCTTCCGCATCCTGGACCGTGACCTCACGATCGAGGACGGCCACCTCACTCCGTCCATGAAGCTCAAGCGGGCCAAGGTCGCCCAGGACTTCGCGCGCGAGATCGAGGACATCTACGCGCGCTGACAGCCCGCCGACGCCGTGGGGTGCCCGGGCCAGGAACTGCGCTTCGCATACCGGGCTCCGGGGGCCCGGTTTAGTCCTCCGTGCGCTGCCCGGGGACGTCCAGACCCAGTAGCGCGTTCTCCACCACCTCCGCGAGCGCGGGGTGGATCCAGTACTGGCCGCGTGCCATTTCGTGGGCCCGCAGCCCGAAGGACATGCCCTGGACGAGCGGCTGGATCAGGTTGGAGGAATCGCGGCCGATGAGGTGTGCCCCCAGCAGCTCGCCGGTGCGGGCGTTCGCGATGAGTTTGCAGATTCCGGCGTGGTCCTCCATGGCCCAGCCGTAGGCCACGTCCCCGAAGTCCTGTTCCTTGATCGTGATCCGCTCGTCGTTCCGGGCGGCCCAGTCGCGGGCCTGGACCTCGGTCATGCCCACGGACGCGATCTGCGGTTCGGTGAACACCGCGGACGGCACGTAGCGGTGATCGGTCGCGCGCAGATCCTGCGGGTGCACCACGTTGTGGGAGACCGTGCGGGCCTCGGCGTTGGCCACGTGCTTGAGCTGGTACGGGGAGCACACGTCCCCGAGGGCCCACACGCCGGTCACGGGTTCCCCGTCCGAGAGCACACGCTGGTACTCGTCCACGGCGAGCAGACCGCCGCCGGTGACGTCCAGGTGGGCGGCTTCCGGGCGCAGCGTGTCCGCATTGGGGACGCGCCCCGTGGCCAGCAGGACGACGTCGGCGGTGCCGTCCCAGTGCTGTGCGGAACCGTCGGAGGCCTGCGCCGACACCGTCAGGCGGCCGTCCTCGGCACGCTCGATCCCGGAGAGCGTCCACCCGAGTTGTAGGTCCCACTGTTCGGCGGCCTCGCGCGTGAAGCGTTCGGCGATCGTGTCGTCGTGTTCGCGCAACAAGCGCTGCGAACGGTTGAGCTGGGTCACGGAGGCGCCCAGTCCGCGGAAAACGTGGCAGAACTCGGCGGCCACGTACCCGCCGCCCACCACGATGACGTCTCGGGGGAACTCGTCCAGGCGCATCACGGTGTCCGAGGTATGCACCCCGGGCAGGTCGGTACCCAGCACGTCGGGGATGCTGACCCGCGAACCGTTGGCCAGCACGATCTCATCGGCGGTGATCCGCTGCCCGGACTCGGTCTCGAGGACCTTGGGTTCCACGAAGTGCACGTACTCCTGGATCACCGTGACGTTGTCGAGCGACTCGCGGTACTGCAGCCCGTTCTTGGAGATCGCGTCGATCCGGGCGAAGATGCGATCCCGCATGCCGGGCCAGTCCACACCCTCGATCACGGCGTCCAGGCCCAGCCGTATGGCGTCCCGCGCTTGGTCCCCCACGGTGGCCGGGTACGCGTACATCTTGGTGGGGATGCACCCCACGTTCAGACACGTCCCCCCGAACCGGCCGGGTTCCACGATGGCGACGTCGAGGTCCGCGTACTCGTCTGTAAGGATGGAGTTGCCGGAGCCGGAGCCCACGATGATCAGGTCGAAAGAACGCATGTGCCCCATCCTAGGCCGCCGCCCCGCGCGTCCGAGGACAGGCGGGGCGGCGGGATCCGTCACTCGGGATCGATCACCAGCACCAGGTCCCCGCCGCTGACGTGCGCGGTGTCCGCAAGTGCCACGCGGGAGACCGTGCCCGAGACCGGCGCAGTGATGGACGCCTCCATCTTCATGGCCTCGATCGTGGCCACTGAGTCCCCCGCGGCGACCTTTGCCCCCTCGGAGACCGTGACCGTGACCGCACCTGCGAAGGGTGCCGCCACGTGCCCGGGCTTGGAGGTGTCCGCCTTCTCGGTCTCCACGGCCTGGGACTTCACCGACTCGTCGCGGATCTCGAGCAGGCGCAGCTGACCATTGAGGGTCACCATGACCGTACGCATCCCCTTCTCGTCCGGTTCGGAGATCGCCTGCAGGGTGACCAGCAGCCGCACCCCCTTGCCGAGCGAGATGACGTGCTCGTGGTCCTGTTTCAGCCCGTACAGGAAGTCGCGGGTGTGCAGGAGGGAGATGTCCCCGTACTTGGTGCGCGAGTTCTGGTAGTCGCGTGTGGGGCCGGGGAAAAGCAGCCGGTTCAGGGCCGCGCGGCGCACCTCGCCCGGCTGGGCGAGCTCCTCGACATCCTGCTCCGAGAGCTCCTCGTCCGCCAGGTGCACGGTGCGTCCCTCCAGCGCCTTGCTGCGGAACGGTTCCGGCCAGCCCGCGGGCGGGGTGCCGAGCTCGCCGGCGAGGAAGTTGATCACGGAGTCGGGGATGTCGAACTTGCGGGGATCGGCCTCGAACTCGGCGGGGTCCACGTCCATGCCCACGAGCTGCAGGGCGAGGTCGCCCACCACCTTGGACGACGGCGTGACCTTGACCAGGTGCCCCAGCATCCGGTCCGCGGCGTGGTACATGTCCTCGATCGCCTCGAACTTCTCCCCGAGACCCAGCGCGATGGCCTGCTGGCGCAGGTTTGAGAGCTGCCCGCCCGGGATCTCGTGGCGGTACACGCGGCCGGTGGGCCCGGTCAGCCCGGACTCGAAGGGCTTGTAGATGGAGCGCACCACTTCCCAGTAGGGCTCCATGTCGCTCACGGCGTCCAGGTCAAGTCCGGTGTCCCGGTCCGTGTTCTCGAGCGCGGCCACGAGCGCGGAGCCCGAGACCTGGGACGTGGTGCCGGCCATGGACGCGGATGCGGCGTCGACGGCGTCGACCCCGGCCTCCGCAGCGGCGAGCAGCGTGGCGAGCTGCCCGCCCGCGGTGTCGTGGGTGTGCAGGTGCACCGGCAGATCGAAGCGCTCGCGCAGGGCCGCCACGAGACGCCGCGCGGCCTCCGGGCGCAGCAACCCCGCCATGTCCTTGATCGCCAGGATGTGCGCGCCGGCGTCCACGCACTGCTGAGCGAGGTCCAGGTAGTAGTCGAGCGTGTAGACGTTCTCCTGCGGGTCGAGCAGGTTGCCCGTGTAACACAGGGTCACCTCGGCCACCGCGGTGCCCGTGGCCCGCACCGCCTCGATGGCCGGGCGCATCTGCTCGACGTCGTTGAGCGCGTCGAAGATCCGGAAGATGTCGACGCCGGTCTCGGCCGCCTCCGCGACGAACGCGTTGGTCACCTCCACCGGGTACGGCGTGTACCCCACGGTGTTGCGCCCGCGCAGCAGCATCTGGATGGGGATGTTCGGCATCGCCTCGCGCAGCAGCCGCAGCCGCTCCCACGGGTCCTCCCCCAGGAAGCGCAGCGCAACGTCGTACGTGGCACCGCCCCAGGCCTCGACCGAGAGCAGCCCCGGCAGCAGGTGCGCGTACGCGGGTGCCGCCGCGAGCAGGTCGCGGGTGCGCACACGGGTGGCCAGCAGGGACTGGTGGGCGTCACGGAACGTGGTGGACGTCACTGCGAGCGGTTCGTAGTTCCGCAGGGTGCGCGCGAAGCCCTCGGGCCCCTGCTCCTGGAGCACCTGGCGCCAGCCGGAGGGCACCTCGTGGGAGGACGGACCGTCGAACGGGCTGCGGAAGGGTTCGTCCCGCTTGTCCCCCGGGTAGTGCGGGAGCTTGTCGCGCGGGTCCATGCCGTCGATGCGCTCGCCGTGGGGCTTGTTGACCGTCACCTCCGCGAGGTAGTTCAGCGCGCGGGTGCCGCGGTCCGCCGAGCCCTTGCCCTTGAGCAGGTCCGGGTGGTTCTCGATGAAGTCCGTGGCCACGTCCCCGGCCAGGAAGTCCGGATTGTGCAGCACGGCCTGCAGGAACTGGATGTTGGTGGCGATCCCGCGGATGCGAAACTCGGCGAGCGCACGGCGGGCGCGGTGCACCGCGGTGGTGTAGTCGCGTCCGCGGCACGTGAGCTTCACGAGCATCGAGTCGAAGTGCGGGGAGATCTCCGCGCCCGCGTAGAGCGTGCCGCCGTCCAGGCGCACACCGGCGCCACCGGCGGAACGGTAGGCCGAGACCTTCCCCACGTCCGGGCGGAAGTCGTTGGCGGGATCCTCCGTGGTGATCCGGCACTGCAGGGCGGCCCCACGCACGCGCAGCGCGTCCTGCGAGATGCCCAGGTCGTCCAGGCTCTCACCGGCGGCGATGCGCAACTGGGACTGGACCAGGTCCACGTCCGTGATCTCCTCGGTCACGGTGTGCTCCACCTGGATCCGGGGGTTCATCTCGATGAACACGTGCTGCCCCGCGCGTTCCCCCGCGGTGTCCACGAGGAACTCCACGGTGCCCGCGTTGACGTAGCCGAGCTCTTTGGCGAACTTCACCGCGTCCCGGTGCAGGGCGTCACGGATCTCCTCGTCCAGGTGCGGTGCCGGGGCGATCTCGATGACCTTCTGGTGCCGGCGCTGCAATGAGCAGTCCCGTTCGAACAGGTGCACGATGTTGCCCTCATTGTCCGCGAGGATCTGCACCTCGATGTGCCGCGGACGCAACACGGCCTGCTCGATGAACACGGTGGGGTCACCGAACGCGGTGTCCGCCTCGCGCATCGCGGCGTCGAGCGCTTCCGCCAACTGTTCGGGCTTCTCCACGCGCCGCATCCCGCGGCCACCGCCACCGGCGACCGCCTTGACGAACACCGGGAAGCCGATCTTCTCCGCGGCCTCGATCAACGTCTCCTTGTCCGAGGAGGGGTCCGAGGATTCGAGCGTGGGGATGCCCGCGCGCCGCGCGGCCCGCAACGCCTCGACCTTGTTCCCGGCGAGTTCCAGGATCTCGGCGCGCGGACCCACGAACGTGATGCCCTCCGCCTCGGCCGCGCGCGCCAGGTCCGGGTTCTCGGACAGGAAACCGTAGCCCGGGTAGATGGCGTCCGCCCCGGACTCCTTGGCCACGCGCACAATCTCGGCCACGTCCAGGTACGCGCGGACCGGGTGGCCCTCCTCCCCGATGTGGTAGGCCTCGTCCGACTTCTGGCGGTGGATCGAATTGCGGTCCTCGTACGGGAAGACGGCAACGGTCTTGGCGCCGAGTTCGTACGCCGCTCGGAACGCGCGAATGGCAATCTCGCCGCGGTTGGCCACCAGGATCTTGGAGAACATGACTACCGTTTCCGCACGCGGCGCCCTGTGGGGCCCGCGCACTGAGTGAGGAGACGACTACCGGGACAGCTTACGTGAGCCACGCCTCGGTAGGGTAGCCCGGATTTCGTGTCCCCTGCGCCGGTCCAGGCAACATCCGCCGCTCGTGGTGACACCTACCGCTCATGACGACGACGCCGCGCGGCACCGCCCGGCCCGGCTCGCCACGTGCGGTGATCCACCCACTAGCATGGAACAGGCTGGTGGACAGCCCCCATTTCAGGTGACAGAAGGGTGATCCGTGCCGATCGTCAGCATCAGCAGCCTCAAGGGCGGGGTGGGCAAGTCCTCCGTGGTCCTGGGGTTGGCCTCCGCCGCTCTCGAAGCACACGTCCCCACGCTCGTGGTGGACCTGGACCCCCACGGCGACGCCTCCACGGCGCTCGGCGTCCACGCCCGCCCGGGGCACGAGGTGGGCACCGTGCTGCGCCGCCCCCGCAAGGGTGCACTGGCCTCCGTGGCCACGGCGTCCTCGTGGACCAAGCATCCCATCACCCCGCACACCGTGCCCGCGGGCCCGGGCGCGCCTGCCGACGGGTCATCGACCGGGGACGGCGCACGAGCCGTGCTGGACGTGGCACCCGGCTCCGCGGCGTCGTCGCACCTGGACCACGCCGCGTTCCGGACCAAGGACCTCAAGCGTCTCGAGACCGCGCTGCGGGGACTGGCCCGCTACGAGCTCGTGCTGATCGACTGCCCGCCCACCCTGAGCGCGCTGACCCGCATGGCGTGGGCCGCGTCCCACAAGGTGCTCTCCGTGGCCGAGCCGTCCCTGTTCTCCGTGGCGGGTACCAAGCGCACCATGACGGCGCTCGCGCAGTTCGAGACCTCGCGGATCTGGGCCGTCCCGGAGGCCGGGGTGGTGATCAACCGCGTGCGCGACGACTCGGTCGAACAGCGTCACCGCATGCGGGAACTGCAGGAGTTGTTCGGACCGCTCGTGGTGGATCCCGTGCTGCCGGACCTGTCCGTGATGCAGCAGATCCAGGGGGCCGCGTGGCCCGTCCACCGCTGGCCGGGTGCCCCGGCTCAGGATCTCGCGCAGCGCTTCGGCACCATTCTGGCGGGCCTCACGCGCTGATCCCGCAACCCGCGGCGGCGGGGTGCGGTGGCGGGTCAGCCCGCGTTCTTCTTGCGACGGCGTGCGCGCCGGGCGGACAGCTCGTCCTCCGGGAACGGATCCGCGGCGGGGGCCCCGTCCAGGCTCGTGTGTTCGCCCGGCATGGAGGCCAGCGTGCCCTCGACCTCGCGCCACACCCGACCCACAGCGATCCCGAACACGCCCTGACCGCCCTGGACCAGGTCGATGACCTCGTGGGGGGACGTGCATTCGTAGACGCTCGCGCCATCAGACATGAGCGTCAACCGCGTGAGGTCCTCGATGTTGCGCAGCCGCAGCGCGCCCACCGCCGAGCGGATCTGCTGCAGGGAGACACCGGTGTCGAGCAGGCGCTTGACGACCTTGAGCACCAGGATGTCCCGGAAGCTGTAGAGCCGCTGCGACCCGGAGCCCTTGGCGCCGCGCACGGTGGGTTCCACGAGATCGGTCCGGGCCCAGTAGTCGAGCTGGCGGTACGTGATCCCCGCGGCCTTGCACGCGGTGGGACCGCGGAAGCCCACGGTCTCGTCGTAGCCGCCCAGGTTGTCAGTGAACAACATCTCCTGGGTGCCGCCGGCGAGGGAAGATGCGCGCAGCCGTGCCGCGTCCAGCGGCAGCTCCGGATTGCTCAAGCGTCCTCCTCATGCGTGGGTAGGGGTGTCCGATCCCCCGGACACGGGCACCAGCTCGCTGACGCCTCCTCGACGGTAAACCCACGGGTGGAGCGGGTCAAAGACATTGTCCACGGGCGGGCCCGTGTCGTCAGCCTACCCGCACGGGGCCCGGACGGGGTGGAATCAGGACTGGAAATCGTCCGGATCCACGTGGTCCAGGAAATCCCGGAATTCCCGGACCTGGGCCTCGGCCTCCTGCGGCTGGTCCCCCGCCTGTTCCCGCAGCTCCCCGTCCGGGCTGAGCACCAGACCGGCCTCGTCCAGCACGGCCGCGGCGCACAGGATGGGGCACGACGTGCGCGCGGCGATCGCGAGGGCGTCCGAAGCGCGGGCGTCCACCACGGTGCCGTCGTCGAAGGAGATGGCCGCGTGGAACACCGTGTTCTCCACCGTGTGCACCACGACGTCCCGCACGCTGCGCCCGAGCTGGTCCACCACGGACAACAGGAGGTCGTGTGTAAGGGGGCGCGGGGGCTCGATGCCCTGCAGCGCGAACACGATGGACGTGGCCTCGTTGGTCCCCATCCAGATGGGTAGACGCCGGGCGCCCTGGAGTTCGCGCAGCACGACCACGGGCTGGCCCGTGGGCACGTCCATGCGCACCCCGGCGATCTCCATGCGCACGTTCGGGCTCATTGCGCGCTCCCGTCCGTGTCCGGCGAGGCGAACGGTTGCACCGTCTCCTCCACCTGCGAGGTCACAAGCGCGGTCATCACGGTGAGGCACAGCGAGGCGATCTCTCGAGCCCGCTGCACGGCCCTCCGCCGCGTCTCGGGGTCCCTGCGGTTGCGCAACGGTGAGATGCTGCCCTCGACCAGGGCGATCACGCGTTCCGAGGCGCCCCGCAGCACCCGCAGGTGCCGCGGTTCGATCCCGTACCCGTTGAGCTTGCCCGCAGCCACGGCCACGGTAAGTGCGTGGCCGTCGAACGCGCCGACCCGTTCCACGAGCAGGCCGTGGTTGAGCAGTTCCCGCAGCAGCGGCACGTCCGTGCCCGACCGCGCCGCGAGCTCGCGCAGGGTGTACCGCCGACCGCCGTCCGGAACCGGTGAAGTGGGTTCGGGGTCGACGCCGTCCCCGGAGCGTCCGGTCCCCGGTTCCTGCCGCTCGGTGTCCTGCGCGGGATCCTCGCCCCGGTCCAAGCGGTCACGGATGACCCGCAACGGGAGGTAGCGCTCACGCTGCAGCGTCAACACGGTCTCCAACCGGGCGACGTCCTCGTGCGAGTACTTGCGGTACCCCGAGGCGCTCCGCAACGGGTGCACGAGTCCCTGGTCCTCGAGGAAGCGCACCTTGGACGCGGTCAGTTCAGGGAACTGCGGCTGCAATCGGCGCAGTAACGCCCCGATACCCACCCGCGGGATTTGCGGTCGTTCGGAATCAGGCATGGAGCGCGTCAGGAACCGTTCTGCACGGAGTGGTAGTACGTAAACCGGAACTTGCCGATCTGGACCTGGTCGCCGTTCTCCAACACCTTGGTGGCGACCCGGTCACCGTTGACGTAGGTGCCGTTGAGGGAGGACTGGTCCACTGCCTCGAACGTACCGCTGCGTCGGATGAACTCCACATGACGGCGGGACACCGTGACGTCGTCCAGGAACACCGAGCACGCCGGGTGACGACCCGCGACGATCTCGTCCCGGTCTAGCAGGAACCGGGCACCGGTCAGCCCGCCGTTCGTCTCCAGCAGCAGCGCGGAGCCCGGGGGCAGGGAGGCCACCGCGTTCTGCTCGCTCTCGGAGAGTTTGTGGTGAGCGGCATGGGCCAGCACATCCCCCACGATCTGGATGGATGTGGTCTCCGGACCCGCCTGGGTACCGGATTTCTCATGGTTCGACATCAGGGTTCCCTCACCTCACGTGAAGTTGGCGTATTCAGTCCAGCAACTGCTGGTAAGCATCGGCGTCCAATAGCTGCCCGGTGGCATCCGAGGAGTCCACGCGCACGGTGAACAGCCAGCCGGATCCGTACGGGGACTCGTTGAGCGCGCCGGGGTTGTCCACGAGGTCGTCGTTGACGCTCACGATCTCGCCGCTGACGGGCGCGAAGAGATCGCTCACGGACTTGGTGGACTCGACCTCCCCCACCACGTCCCCGGCGGAGACGGTGTCCCCGACCTCCGGTAGTTGGACGAACACGACCTCGCCCAGTTCGTTCTGTGCGTGGTCCGTGATGCCCACACGGAAAGTGTTGTCCTCGTGGAGGTCCTCGACCCACTCGTGTTCTTCGGTGTACGCGAGTTCCGCGGGAATGTTGGTCATGTCGGTCAGTTTAGGGCACGACTCACGCAGTCGGGTTCATCACACGTGCGCGTGTGCAGCGCGCCGGTGTTAGCTGAACGGCCTACGAGGTTCAGGCGCGCTCACGCGGCGCTCAGCCGATACCGCCCCGGCGGGTGTATTTTGACCCCGTGCCCATCACCGAGGCCCTCCGCCAGGCCGCGATCCGCGCGCGCACGCACGGGTCCAGGATCCCCCGCGCCGTCCCCCTGAGCCGACGACGCCGCGATCCGCTGCACCTGCACGAGCTCACCCCCGCCCGGTCCGCACGGATCATCGTCACGGCCTTCCTGGTGGCGGTGCTCACGGGCACCGCGCTACTCATGATGCCCCCAGCCACCACGGCTCCCGGGGGCACGGACGTGCTCACGGCGGCGTTCACCGCGACCTCCGCGTTGTGCGTAACCGGCCTGGTCACGGTGGACACGGCGACCTACTGGACGCCATTCGGTCAGGTGGTCATCATCTGTCTGATCCAGGTGGGTGGCCTGGGTGTCATGACGTTCACGACCATGCTGGGGATCCTGCTGGCCCGTAAATTCGGCCTGTCCTCCCGGTTGCTCGCCAACGCGGAGACGAAATCCCGCGGCGGAGCGCGCAAGGTGGTCGCACGCATCGTGGCGACCACCGCCGTGATCGAGAGCATCGCGGCGCTCATCCTGTTCCTGCGGTTCTGGGGCCACTACCACTACCCGCCGGGCACCGCCCTAGCCCACGCGGGGTTCCACGCCGTGTCCGCGTTCAACAACGCGGGATTCGCGCTGTACACGCTCAACGTCATGGACTTCGCGGGCGACGCCTGGATCCTGCTCACGCTCGCGGCGTGCGTGATCCTGGGCGGGCTAGGCTTCCCGGTGCTCTACGAACTGCGCCGCCACATCCGGGTGCCCCGGCGCTGGAGCATGAACACCCGGCTCGTGCTGCTCGCGACCCCCGTGCTGCTCGCGGGAGGCACGCTGTTCCTGCTGATGCTCGAGTGGAACAACCCGGGCACCCTGGGCGGCCAACCGCCCGCGGTCAAGCTGCTCAACGCGTTCTTCCAGTCCACGATCTCCCGCACCGCGGGCTTCAACAGCATCGACATCGGTCACATGCACCCGGTGTCGTGGCTCGGGATGGACATCCTGATGTTCATCGGCGGCGGCCCCGCGGGCACGGCCGGCGGTCTCAAGGTCACGACGTTCGGGGTGCTGTTCTTCGTGGCCCTCACCGAAATCCGGGGTGGCGCCGCGGTACCCGTGCTCGGCAAGCAGCTCTCCCGCTCCGTCCAGCGCGAGGCCATCACGGTCGTGGTGCTCGCGACCGTGGCGGTGATCGGTGGCACGATGCTCATCATGCTCACGGACACCGGCCTGGGCCTGGACCGTGTCCTGTTCGAGTCCGTCTCCGCGTTCGCGACCGTGGGACTGAGCACGGGGATCACCCCCACGCTCGCCCCGTTCGCGCAGTGGGTGCTGATCGCCCTGATGTTCACGGGCAGACTCGGCCCGGTCACCGTGGCCGCGGCCATCGCATTCGGCCGCCGCCCACCCCGTTACGAACTGCCCAAGGAACGACCGCTCATCGGATGAGCCCGGGCCAGCCCGCGCCACCCGTGGACCCGGTGCTCGACGACCACGACCCACGAAGGAAGCCCCATGTTCGGATCCCACCCCGCCGCGTCATCCCGCAACGCCATGGCCAACGCCGTGGTCGTGATCGGGCTGGGCCGCTTCGGCGGTGCCCTGGCCACGGAACTGATGCGCAACGGCACGGACGTGCTGGGCGTGGACATGGACGAGACGGTGGTCCAGCGCTTCAACGGCAAGCTCACGTCCGTGGTGCGCGCGGACGCCACGGACGAGGACGTGCTGCGGGAGCTGTCCGTGGACGAGTTCGACCGCGCGGTCGTGGGCATCGGTTCGGACATCCAGGCGAGCATTCTCGCGGCGTCCCGGCTCGTGAAGTTCGGGTGCCCCGCGATCTGGGCCAAGGCCATCACGGAGCCCCACGCGGAGATCCTGACCCAGATCGGCGTGCAGCACGTGGTCAATCCCGAGAGCGACATGGGCACGCGTGCCGCGCACCTGATCCAGCACCGGATCCTGGACTTCGTGCCCATCGACGCGGACTACGCCCTGGTGCGGTGCACCCCGCCGGAACCCATCCAGCAACGACCCATGGACCTGCTCAACGTGCGGCGTCGGTTGGGGGTCTCGGTGGTGGCCGTGTGCCGCCCGGGCGGTCAGTGGGAGCCCATCGAACCCGGCACCATGCTCTACGACGACGACCAGATCCTCGTGACCGGGCCCACCGCCAAGGTAGAGCACTTCTCGAACCTGACCTGAGGGTGTTCCTATAGGAACCGAGTCAGTCGGCGCAGCTCACGGGCCGTGGCCGCGGGAGCGCCGTCGGGGCGCACGAGGGCGTCGAGGCGGCGGCGCAGTGCGGCGTCGTCGCGCTCCAGGCCGATGGCCACGACCCGGGACCGCGCGGGCTCGTCGGAGGGCCGTGACACCCGGTCCACCGAGACGTATCCCGCCACGGAGTGCGCCACGAACCGGCGGATCCCCCGGCCCGCGGCGACATCCACGATCGCCTTGATCCGGTGGACGGACGCGGGCGGGTCCTCGAGCAGCTCGGCGAGCGCCGCGGGGTCCACGACCGAGGGCGCGTCCAGGGCCGTGGCGCGGTGGTGGACGTGGTGGTCGTGATCATGGTGGTCGTGGCCGGGGGCCCGGCCGAACTCCCACAGCGCGAGCTGGCCGCCCTCGGGTACGGGGTGCTCGGCGGCGTCGAAGAACAACCGGGGATCGGCCGCCCCGTGGGGCGCGTCGATGACGAGCGCATGCGGATTGGCGTGCGCGATCCGTTCGCGCACCGCGGCGGTCTCCCGGGGATCGGCGAGGTCGGTCGTGGTCAGCAGCACGACCGCTGCGGCCTTGACGTGCTGCGCGAGGTCCCAGCCGCTGGCCTCCGCGAGCGCCACGCGGGCCACGGCGATCACCTCGACGAGCCCGCCGAAGCGTACGTCGCGCACCTCGCTGCCCAGGACCATATGGATGAGCCCCGGGGGCTCGGCGATCCCGGAGCCCTCGATCACGACCGCGTCGAGCTCGAGGGAGGGCCGGGACAGCGTACGCAGGGCGTCGTCGAGCTGGCGGGGGTCCTCGATGCAGCACAGGCACCCGCCCGCGATCGACACGGGTTCGGCAACGTGCCCCGCCACGAGCGCGGCATCGACATTCATGTCCCCGAAGTCGTTGATGATCACACCGATCCGCGCGCCGCCGGTCGCGAGGAAGTGGTTGAGCACCGTGGTCTTGCCGGAACCCAGGTAGCCGGTGAGGATCAGGACGGGAAGCGAGCTCGGCATGGGTCCATGCTTATCAGTCCGCGAGCATGTCCCGCGCGAGGGGCGCAACACGCGTGCCGTAGAGCTCGATGCTACGCATGAGCTTTCCGTGGGACAGCGGGCCCGTGGAGATCTTCAGGTCGAAGCGCGAGGCACCCAGGGCCCGCACGCCCGCGGCGATCTTACGGGCCACGGTCTCGGGAGATCCCACGGCCATGGACCCGTGCTCCACCTCCTCCAGGAAGGACTCCTCGGTGGGTGCGGGCCACCCGCGCTCGGCTCCGATGCGCTCGGTGGAGATCGTGTAGGGGCGGAAGAACTCCTCGCGGGCCTGCTCGTCGGTGTCGGCGACGTACCCGTAGGAGTGGTAGGCCACGGGGTTGTCGGAATGGCCGAACTCGGCGAGCGCGCGGCGGTAGAGGTCGCTGAACGGCGAGAACCGCTCCACGGGCCCGCCGATGATCGCGAGCATGAGCGGGAGGTCGTAGTGCGCGGCCCGCACAACCGATTGCGGGGAACCACCCACCGCGATCCACGTGGGCAGCGGTCCGTTCTCGAGCGGCGGGTAGAGGCTCACGCCCCGCAGGTCCTGGGTCAGCGTGCCCTTCCAGGTCACCGGCTGACTCGTGCGCAGCGCCGCGAACAGCGCGAGCTTCTCCTCGAACAGTGCCTCGTAGTCCTGCAGGTCGTATCCGAACAGCGGAAAGGACTCGGTGAACGAGCCGCGGCCCAGCACGACCTCGGCCCGCCCGTGGGACAGCGCGTCCAGCGTGGCGAAGCGTTCGTACACGCGCACCGGGTCGTCCGAGCTGAGCACCGTCACGGCCGTGCCCAGGCGCAACCGCTCGGTGCGTGTGGCGATCCCGGCGAGCACGACGTCCGGGGCGGAGATCGCGAAGTCGTCCCGGTGGTGCTCCCCGATCCCGATCGAGTGCAGCCCCACCTGATCCGCGAGCACCGCTTGCTCCACCACGTTGCGGACGGTCTGCGCGTGCGAGACGGGGCGGTCGTCGTCGTCCCACGTGACGTCCCCGAAGGTGTCGATTCCCAGTTCAACGGCCATGCCACGCACAACATTGTGGACACGTCAGCTATTCCGGTGGCGGCCCATGCGGGTGGCCGGTCGCTTCCCCACCCCGCGGGCTCTTGCTAGGCTCGATCGCGATGCCCACGTTCCCGATCGCCACTGCCGCGCGCCCGCACGCCGTCCCTCGCGGCAGCGTGTCTCCGGGTCTGCTCGTCCGATCCGTGGGTACGAACGGCCAGGTGTCCTCGTGGGGCGCCAACCAGGCCGGCGCACCGCCGTCGGCCTCCGTCCACTGACCCCGGAGCCGTTGCCGGCGCTCGTGAGCGCCCACACCGTCCTCCGGCCCGCTCTGACCTCATGTCACCCCGGACCTAGGTGGACCCTTGCTACTTGCCTGCCTCGCGGGCGCACTGCTCACGTGCGCGCTCGCCCCTCTATTGACCCGCGCGATCGGCCGCAACGTCGGATGGCTGCTCGCGGTGCCCCTGCTCGGCGCCGCGGCGCTGATCGCGCTGGGGTACGACGACGCCGCGCACTCCCCCGCCGAGCCCACCCCCGCGGTCGTCGAGTCGCTGCCGTGGATCCCGTCCCTGGACGTGGGGCTCGACGTGCGCCTGGACGGGCTCTCGCTGGTCTTCTCCCTCCTGGTCCTGGTGATCGGGGCCGCGGTGCTGTGTTACGCCACGCGCTACCTCGAGCGCACGGACCGGGCCGATCGCGGGAAGCACGCGGGGTTCTATGCGCTCATGACGGGCTTCGCCGCGGCCATGCTGGCTCTCGTGCTCGCCGACGACCTGGTGGTGTTCTACGTCGCGTGGGAGGCCACCACCCTGTGTTCGTTCCTGCTCATCGCACGCTCGGGGGACGGCGCACGGGAACCCGCGATCCGCACGCTTCTCGTGACCGTGGCCGGCGGACTCGTGCTGCTCGCGGCCGTCGCCGTCATGATCGTGGCCACCGGCACCACCCGGATCAGCGCCGTCCTGACGCACGACGTGTGGGGTGCGCAGTCCGGGCTGACCACGCTCGTGGCCGTCCTCGTGGCGGTCGCCGCGTTCACCAAGTCCGCGCAGTTCCCGTTCCAGGCGTGGTTGCCGGACTCTATGGTCGCGATCACCCCGGTCTCCGCGTACCTGCACGCCGCGGCCATGGTCAAAGCCGGCATCTACCTTCTCTTGCGCTTCTCCCCCGTCTTCTCCGGAGTTCCCGCGTGGACCGTCCTGCTCGTCACGGCAGGACTCGTCACCGCGGTGTTCGGTGCCGTGGCCGCGCTGCGCCGCTACGACCTCAAGGAACTGCTGGCCTACTCAACCATGAGCCAGCTGGGTCTGTTAACCGCGATGATCGGGGTGGGCACCACGGCCGCACTGTCCGCCGCGGTGGTGCACACGATCGCGCACGCGCTGTTCAAGTCCGCCCTGTTCATGGGCGTGGGCGTGATCGATCACAGCGCCCACACCCGGGATCTGCGCGAGCTGGCCCGGATGAACCCGCGGATGCCCGTGACCGCCACCCTCATGGTGCTGGCCGCCGCCTCCATGGCGGGGATCCCGCTGTTGCTCGGTTTCGTGAGCAAAGAGTCCATGCTCGCGGCCTTCCTCGAGGCTCCCGGTCCCGCGTGGGCCCCGTGGCTGCTCACCGCCACAGCCGCCCTCGCCTCGGTCTTCACGGTCGCCTACGCTGCGCGCCTCGTGCTGGGCGCGCTCGGTGGCCGCAACGGCACCGTGGTGCGCGAGGCCCCGGTGTCCTTCTGGGCCGCGCCCGCCTCGGGTGCCCTCGCGGGGCTCGTCCTGGGTCTCGTGCCGTTCCTGCTGGACGGACTCGCCTCCGCGGGTGCGAGCGCGGCCGCCGGGTCCACCGTGGAGAAGCACCTCGCGGTGTGGCACGGCCCGGTCCCCGAACTGTTCGTCTCCCTCGCCGTGCTCGCCTCGGGTGCCGCACTCGTCCTCACCCGACGCCGCGTGCACGCCGTCCTGGCCCCGCGCGCCTTCCCGTTCTCCGCCCTGGACGGCGTGGACCGGGCGCGCGATGGGACCATCCGGCTCGGCGGCGTCGTGGGCTCGTGGACGAACAGCCCCGCCCCCGCGCGGCACCTGTCGATCCCCGCGGTGTGCCTGAGCGTCGTCGCGCTGCTCGCCGTGTGGAGCACGACCGAGTTGCCGCCGGTGCGGATCGCGGCGAGCGAGCCCTTCGACTGGCTGCTCGCGCTGCTGATCGCGTGCGGTGTGGCGGCCATGATGAACGCGCGCAGCCTGATCTCCGCGATCGTGGTGACCGGGGTGGTGGGCTTCTCGATCACCGTGTGGTTCTTCGACCTGGGCGCCACGGACGTGGCCATGACCCAGCTGCTCGTGGAGATTCTCACGGTGTGCGTCATGGTCCTATTGCTGCGCCGCCTGCCCGCGCGCTTCTCCTCTCCCGGCGCACGACGCCGCGTGGTCGCGCTGCTCGTGGCGGGCGCCGCGGGGCTGGCGACCACCGCGGGCGTGTGGATGCTGACCGGACGGCGCGAGGCCTCACCCGCGTCCGAGTACTACCTGACCCACGGCTACAACGAGACCGGCGGGTCCAACCTGGTCAACACGATCCTCGTGGACTTCCGCGCCCTGGACACCCTGGGCGAACTGACGGTGCTGGGTGTCGCCGGGCTCACGATCGCCGCCCTGCTGCACGGGCGCCGCCCCGCCGCGGACGACCCCGCCCCGATCGACGAGCAATCGCCCGTGAGCGACCCGGAGACCAACACCGTGTTCGTGCGCACCGCCGCGCGCCTGCTCGGGCCCGTGATCGTGGCGATGTCCGTGATACTGCTGCTGCGCGGACACCACGAACCCGGCGGCGGCTTCATCTCCGCGCTCGTGGGCGGAGCCGGCTTCACCCTGAGCTACCTGGCCGCGCCGTCCGACGAACGCGCCCGCGTGCGCCTGCCGTACCTGTGGTTGATCGGGGCCGGCGTGGCCGTGGGAACCGTCACGGGCCTACTGGGGTACCTGGACGGGTCCTTCCTGCGGCCCCTGCACCCGCGCATCCTCGGATTCGAGATCACCACCGCGCTCGTGTTCGACGGGGGCGTGTACCTCGCGGTGATCGGCGTGATCCTGGCCGCGTTCAACCTGCTGGGGCGGCCGCCGTCGGACATCACCAAGGTGCTGTCCCGCGAACCCGAACCCGGTGCCGCGGGACCGGACGACCAGCCCGGTTCCGGCGCGTCCCCGGGCGCGCGCGCCGGGGCCGGCGAGCGCCGTCGTGCCGCCCGGAGCGGTACCGCCGCGAGTCCCGCGACGACCCGTTCGTCACACACGACCCACGAGACCGGAGAGGTGACCCCCCGATGAGCGCAGCCGTGATCGCCGGACTCCTCGTGTTCGGTGCCGTGTACCTGCTCATGCAGCGCGAGATGCTGCGCGTGATCCTGGGCTTCGTGCTCCTGGGCCACGCGGGCAACGTGGTGCTCATGGCCGCGGGCGGCAGCGCGCGGCGCCACGAGCCCTTCGGTGCCCCCGAGGACCTGTCCACCGTGGCGGATCCCCTGCCCCAGGCGTTCGTGCTCACGGCGATCGTGATTGCGTTCTCGATCACGATCGTGATGCTCGTGCTGGCCGTGACCGGCCGGGACGATGACGACGACACCGAGGCGAAGCTCGAGGAGGTGCGCTCATGAGCGGCGCCCTCCTCCCCCTGTTCGTCGCACTTCCCCTGCTCGTGTCCGCGATGTTGTTGATCGTGGGCGACCGCCGCGTGCTGCACGCCGTGGGTCTCCTCGGGACCCTGCTGCTCGCGATCGCCGGAGGCGTGTGGCTCGTGACCGATTTCGCCGGCAGCGGCGGGGCCGTGGCCCACGGTGTGGCGCAGTGGCCCGTGGGGATCTCCATCCCGTTCGTGGCGGACATGTTCGCCGCGCTCATGCTCACGGTCACCGGGGTGCTGACTCTGGTGTGCTCGTGGTTCGCTTACGCCTCCGGCCGGGCGGCCACCGTGTACTTCGCCCCGCTCGTGCTCGTGCTCACGGCGGGCGTGAACGGCGCGCTGCTGACCGTGGACCTGTTCAACCTGTTCGTGTTCGTCGAGGTCATGCTGCTGCCGTCCTACGGGCTGTTCGTCCTCGCGGCGCGGCACCGGGGCACCGAGCGGCAGGTCATGGGTGCACGGTTGTACGTGACCCTGAACCTGCTCACCTCCACGATCTTCCTCATGGGCGTGGGCTTCATCTATGGCACCGCGGGCACCGTGAACATGGCCGAACTGGCCGGCCGCGCCGCGACCGACGGCACCGTGGCGATCTCGACCGCCGTGTGCTTGTTCGCCCTGGCGATCAAGGCCGCGGTGGTCCCCATCCACGGGTGGCTCGCGGTCGCCTATCCGGCCACCTCCCCCGCGATCACCGCACTGTTCTCCGGGCTGCACACCAAGGTGGCCAGCTACGCGATCTACCGGATCTACGCCGTGGTCTTCGACGGCGACGCCCATTGGCTGTGGATCGGCGTGGCACTGTGCTGCCTCACGATGGTCGCAGGCGTGCTGGGCGCCGTGGGCGAGAAGACCACACGATCGATCCTGGCGTTCCACATGATCAGCCAGATCGGGTACATCCTGCTGGGGGTCGCACTGTTCACCCTGGCCGGGCTCGCGGCGGGCATCTTCTACCTGCTTCACCACATGATCGTGAAGGCGTCCCTGTTCCTGTCCACCGGGGCGATCGAGGTGCGCTACATGACCGGGAGGATCGGCGCGCTGTCCGGGATGACGACGCGTGAACCGGTCATCGCGGTTGCGTTCTTCGTGGCCGCGCTGTCCCTGGCCGGGCTGCCGCCGTTCTCCGGGTTCGTGGCCAAGTTCTCGCTCATCCTCGCGGCGGTCGACACCGGTCACGTGATCGCGGTGATCGTGATGCTCGCGGTCAGTCTCATCACGCTGCTGTCGATGCTCAAGATCTGGAACGGCGTGTTCTGGGGCTCCGCGCGCGAGTCGTCGCTCGAGAACGGGGGCGGTTCCGGGGCCGGTGGTGGTCCCGCCGCCCGCACTGCCGGTTCCGGTGCGGGGGCCGTGCCGGAACCTGCCCCGGCCGCCCGTGACGACGGCGCCGTGGCCACCGCGAGCGGGCGACGCATCTCCGCGGCCCTGGCGGGGCCCGCCGTCGTCACCGCGTGCCTGACGCTCGCGCTGGGCCTCGGCGCGGAAGTGCTCATGGGCGTATCCACGACCGCCGCGGAGGGCCTGCTGGACACCTCGACCTACGTGAAAGCGGTGATGGACTCATGAGTTGGCTCACCTGGCCTGTCCGGGTCGTGGGGTTCCTGGTGTGGTACGCCGGGCAGATCATCTCCTCGAGCACCGCGGTGCTGCGGGACAACCTGACCCCGGGGCAGAACTCGACTCCCGGTGTGGCCCGCGTGCGGACGCGCTGCCGCTCGGACCTGGAAGTGACCCTGCTGGCCGCCCTCATCACGCTCACCCCCGGCACGCTCACGCTGGGGATGCACGACGCACCCGTGGCGGCGCAGCGCCGTCGTGACGAGGACGAGATCCGCACGCTGTACGTCCACTCGCTGTACTCGGGTAACGCCGACAGCGTGCGGGTCGAGGTCCGGGAACTTGAGACACGACTGCTGCGCGCGGTGCGCCGCACGGGAGGGACGTCATGATCGGTGTGACCGTGGGGATCGTGATCCTCGCCGTGGCCTGCCTCGCGGCGGCCTTCCGGATCCTGCGCGGACCCACGGAGGCGGACCGCGCGGTCGCGGGTGACCTGTTGCTGTTCGGGTTCGTCGGTCTGATCGCGTTGTTCGGTGTGCGCGTGGCCAACGAGTACACCTTCGACATCGTGCTCGTGGCCGCGCTCGTGGGATTCCTCAGCGCGCTGTCCCTGGCACGGGCTCTGACCAGGGGGAAGCGATGAACGAAATCCTGACCGTGCTGGGCAACGTCCTGATCGTGGCCGGGGCCCTCGTGTTCGCGACCGCCACCCTGGGGGTGGCCCGTTTCCGGGACGCGTACATGCGGGTCTCGGCCGTGGGGACCGCGGGCGGGCTCGGCATCGTGTTCGTGGTGACGGGGGCATTGCTGCTGCAGCCGTCCGTGTCCAACGTGGTCAAGGTCGTGCTCA
This sequence comes from Kocuria sp. ICS0012, assembly GCF_001665945.1. Classification (NCBI taxonomy): domain Bacteria; kingdom Bacillati; phylum Actinomycetota; class Actinomycetes; order Micrococcales; family Micrococcaceae; genus Kocuria; species Kocuria sp. ICS0012. The sequence goes on from NZ_LZMM01000027.1 coordinate 52,715, forward strand.
TCATCACGATCCACCTGATCACGTCCGCGGTGGGGACCATGGCGATCGCGCGATCGGCATATCTCACGGGGACTCCCCTGGAGCGGTATGCGTTCGACGAGCTGGCCGCGGATTCGCCCGGCACGGAGCGGGACCCGGAACCCGCACGGAAGCCTGCCGTGGACTGAGGACCGCACGTCCCGCCCCCCGGCACCGGGTGTGGACCGCGGTCCCTCGTGGCGTACGGCTGGCGCTTCAGCGCCCGGAACGGCCACCCGGGGTCAGTGTGCGGCCCCGCTGAGCCTGTCTACCGCCTCCACGACGGTCTCGGGCGCGCACGCGAGGTTCATCCGGGCGAAGCCCTTGCCCGCGCCACCGAACATGGGTCCATTGGACAGTGCCACCCCGGCGTGCTCGAGTGCGTAGGCGGCGGGATCATCGCCCCATCCCAGGGCGCGCATGTCGAGCCACGCGAGATAGGTCGCGTGACCTCGGCGCACGACGACGCCCGGGAGCTTCTCGCTCACTTCGCGCTCGAGCAGCTCGGTATTGTCCTGGATCGCGGTGATCGTCTCGTCCAGCCAGTCGAGGCTGTTGCGGAAACCCTCCCGCGTGGCGAGCAGGCCGAAGCTGCCGGTGCGGTAGGACACCTCGTCCGGCAACTGCTCGAGCCACCGCATCATGGGTTCGGAATCCACCACGAACATGGCAGTCTTCAAACCGGCCAGGTTGAACGCCTTGCTCCCCGATTCCGCGGCCACGCCGTGCGCGCGCGCGGCATCGGACACCGAAAGGTATGGCGTGAACTTGGTCCCGTGATGCGTGAGCGGGGCATGGATCTCGTCGCTGACCACGAATCCGTCGTGCTCGGCCACGATCTCGGAGAGCCGTTCGAGCTCCTCGCGGGAATGTACGAGCCCCACGGGGTTGTGGGGATTGCACAGCAGCACGCCGCGGGCACCCGCGCGCAGGGCGGCGTCGATGCCGGGCAGATCAAGACGGTAGCTCGCGGCGTCGTCGAGCAGCGGGACCTCCACGACCCGCCCGCCGGCCTCGACCACGAGGTCGAAGAACGGCGGGTAGACGGGCGGGGTGATGATCACGCCGTCGCCGGGCGCCATGAGACGGCGCAGCGACTCCACGATCACCACGCTCACGTCCGTGGTGTAGGAGATCCGCGCCGGGTCCGGGCGCCACCCCCACCGCTGCGCGGCGAAGTCCGCGAACGCCTCCGCGGCGCCGCGGTCGGTCGGGGTGGCGTACCCGGTGTCGCTGTTCTCGATCGCATTCTGTAGCGCCGCCTTGATGGCCGGCGGCGTGGGGAAGTCCATTTCCGCGACGAACATGGGCAACACGTCCCGCGGGTACGTGCGCCACTTGGCGCTCGTACGACGTCGCAGGGCGGGCATGTCATCGGCGGTCGTCATGGTCCCTCCTCCCGTTACTGTCTGGTCCTCAGGACTCCGTGAGTTTCTTGGCCTGGCCCAGACGCAGCGACTCGAGGGTCTTCTCCTGCTCCTGCGCGCGCTCGTAGAGGTTCTGCAACAGGTCCTTGTCCAACCGCTCGTCCGGGACCTCCAGGAGCAGCCGCCAGCCGAGGCCCTTGGCGTGCACGGCGGCCACGAGACCCTCGAGTTCCTCGATGTCCGACAGCGGCGAACGTTCCTTGATCCGCTCGTTCGGCTTGAGGCGTGCGAGCTTCTCCCCCGCCTTCGCAGGGAGATCCTTGTGCAGGGCAGGCTTGGCCCCGACCATGGACATGATGTCCTCCAGGGACTTCTGATCGCGGGCGATCTCCGGGACCAGTCGCTCGACCTGTTCCCGCACCTCCGGGTCCCCGTGGCCTTCGGCCACACGGCGGAACACATCCACCCCCGCGGCCGATCCGGCGTGGTGGTCCTGCAGGTACGTGGTGATCACGTTGCTCATGGGATACCCCTTTCGTCGTGTCCCTCCACCTAAGCATGCTGAGCGCCGGACGGTCACACCCGGGTGGGTACATGACGTGCGCATTTGCCCGATGACTCGCGCCACCCCGCCTGCCACACCCGCGTTCTAATGGAGCAAAAGCAGCTTCGGTGCACCGGATCACGCCTTAGCTCAATAAAGGCAGAGGGGTGCGGCGTCGTCGTCCGGGGTGCGGGCGCGGCATACTGGACGGGTACGCGCCGTGCCGGGGGAATCGGGGCGGATCATCTCAGGGGGGACAGTGGCACCGGAAACTTTCGTGGACTTCACCGCGCCGAACGGACTGAGCTCGTGGTACCACGTGTGGGACTCGGGCACCGCGGGGATCATGTACTACTTCGACGGCGACTACTGGGACCTGGACGACACGTCCATCAACTGGCCGGACGAGGGCGATCTGGCCCGGCTCGCGGTGGCAGCACGGGCCCGGGACCTCATGTTCGTGGCCGTGAACACGCCGGACGAGGACGGCTCCGGCGACGGCTACACGTGGTGGGAGGACTGCAAGGCGAACGGCAAGTACTTCCGGGCGCTGCACGAGCACATCGTCGAGCGGAACCCGCAGGTGGACGCGAGCAACATCTGGCTCCTGGGGTACAGCGGCGGCGCCGAGTTCATCACCTACGAACTGCTGGACCGGGGTATTCCCGGGATGACGCACGGCGGCGCGGTGATCATCGGCGGCGGCGGAGCGAACGCGCCGGTGGCCACCAAGAAGAAGGCCCGGCCGTGCATCGGCAACACGGCCATGCACTGGTGGGTGGGCGATCAGGACGTGGACGGTGCCACGAACCCGCCCGAGTGGAGCGCGCTGGGCGCCGCCGAGGAGGGCGTCGCCGCGTTCCAGGCCGCGGGCTTCGACACGAACCTGCACGTCCTGCCGGGCGTGGACCACTCCGGGTACGACGCCGTGGCATGCCTTTCGCACGCACTGCCCGCGGTCTCGCGCAAGGCGGGCCTGCGCGCTGCGCTGTCCGACGGATGGGTGCGGCTCACGCGGGACACCTGATGAGTGACGAGGAACGGCCGAGTGGCGGGTCATGATTTCTAGTGAAGTTAAAACAGCTTCGCCGCACCGAAATGTGCTCTAACGCCACTAGAAATTCGGGTGGTAGCCATGAGCGGGACCGTGCACCAAAAACCGGCTCCGGCCAAGGATTTCTGCCTGGCCGGAGCCGGTTCACTCGGTCGGGATGACAGGATTTGAACCTGCGACCCCTTGACCCCCAGACGTCCAGACTGCTCCGGCCAGACCGGATTCTGCGTGATTCCTAGCGTCAGATCATGCAGAACACGTCACGAGATGCATGGAGTGCATGATTCTGGTCCCCCTCGTGGGCAAGCTCAGTTCGCGGTCAGAGCCGTGAGAGGCGCTACGACGGCGTGGAACCTATTGCCCACGAGCAGCACGACGATCTTGCGGCCGACGCTGTCGGGCTGCGGTTCTCCGGGTGGTGATGTCGGGGGCGCACGGGCCAGCTCAGGCCGGTTGCGGGATAGCGGCGATGTGCGCGAAGACCGCGACGATCGCGGCTGCCCAGGGCCACGACTCCGGGATCTTAAGGCGAGTTGATATGTCCGAGACGCTATAGGGCAGGAGAGTCGCCTTCCTCGCCGCCGACGGGGTCGAGCGAGTCGAGCTCGAACAGCCCCGCGAGGCACTGGAGCGGGCTGGCGCGCAGACCGAGGTGCTGTCGATCCATGACGGTGAGATTCAGGCGCGTGAGAACGATCTGGAGGCAGCAGGCACCTTCACCGTTGACAGGTTGGTCGCGGACGCCTCTGTCACCCACTATGACGCCCTGCTTCTCCCGGGCGGCACGGTGAATCCCGACCAACTCCGGGTTGACCCCGACGCGGTCTCCTTCGTCCGCGAGTTCGTCGAAAGCGGCAAGCCCGTTGCGGCGATCTGTCACGGGCCGTGGACGCTGATCGAGGCCGGTGTGGTCGAAGGCCGTGGGCCGCCCCCTTCATTCGGTCCGGTCGCTGTACGAGTCGTCGGTTTCCGATTGATGGGTGCATTGCCGAGCGTAG
>NZ_LZMM01000028.1:0-26174 GCF_001665945.1 Kocuria sp. ICS0012
ATGCTGTCCAAGCCGACCGCGAACACCTGGTCGGAATCAAATAGCGCGAGTCTCCATCAGACCCAGGGCGCTTCACTTCTCCAAGTGCCAGCAGATGCGGAGCCGTCTGTTGTTCGAGAGCGCTCATGGTCCGTTGCAGCGGCTGAAGGGATGAGGTCAGTTGTTCCTGAAGTTGGCGCACCGTGTGGGCCAGCTCTGGGTTCAGAGTAGGTCCGCACCCCGGATGGTGGGCCAGCAGGTTGCGCAGGTAGCGAGCAGCTACCAGCGGGCCCATCTCCGTGGAAGCCATCCGGGCAGCCACACTCTCAGAATCCAGACCAGCAATGCCCAGTAGGTGATCAAGGAGGGCTTTTCCATCTCCGCGGGCGTGGCCATGGCGTGCCGCGACCGGTCCTAGTAGATCGGCCAGCCGCTGAAGGTTCACCCGACCAGCACGAGTCGCATCCGCCAGCGCGTCCGCTACCAGGGACAGGTCAATGCGATCGGCCACCATGTCCGCCAGGGTGCGCTCTGCGGTGGTGACCGGCAGTCCTGCCACCAGAGTCACCTCGTTACCGTGGAGATGGCGAATGCGGAAGTGGATGCCTGCTCGCTGCGATTGTCGACGGGTAGGGCTGCTGAACTGGTAGGGCTCCGGAAGCAGATCCCCCATCTTATGAAGCCACGCTGCGCTCACTCCGGAGACCACCACACCGGCCGATCCCTCGCTCAGCCGATCCTCAGCAGTACGAGTCGGATCAGTGGCCAGCCATCCGGCGCGTAGATCCTCGAACTCATCGGCCGGAGCCCCGGCTTCTCTATAGACCCCTTGCGTCAGTCGAATCAGATGCCCAGCTTCGGCCGCCCTTGCCAGCGCCAGTCGGGAGACACCAAGAGAAGCTGCCTGAGCCGTAGTGACCATCCCCCACTGGGATGCGGTCACCTCTCCTAGCATCCGCAGAACCTCAACCATCCTCATACTTGGATTGTATCCCAATGTTGCAACAAACCAAGTACCGTGGTGAACAGACTCAGGGAATTCTCTGCATGCGCCCTCCCCAGCACTGGATCGGGACTAGGGCATGTCTGACAATTGCTTGGACCACGCGAGCACAGCATTCAGGACCACAGCGGACCGGTAGACGATCGCGTACTTGTCATACCGGGTCGCCAGGCCCCGCCACTGCTTCAGGTGCGCGTACTGGCGCTCGATCACGTTCCGCCCCTGGTAGGCGTCCGCGTCGAGGCCCACGGGCCGCCCGCCGCGGGCACCGCGGCGTCTGCGATGGCCCTGCTGATCCGCCGGCTCGGGGATCACGGCCTTGATCCGGCGGGCACGCAGATGGGCGCGGATCGCCCGGGAGGAGTAGGCCTTATCCCCCAGCACCGCCTCGGGGCGGGCCCGGGGCCGTCCCACTGGCCGGGTCACGCGCAGCTGCTCCAGAAGAGGAAGCAGCATCGGGGAGTCCCCTGCCTGGCCGGGGGTGATCAGGCTGACCAGCGGCAGCCCGGTCCCATCGACGAGCTGATGGATCTTCGTGCTCAGCCCGCCACGGGAGCGCCCGATGCCGTGATCGGCCGGCTCCTCACGCGGATTCTTGTAGTTCGATCCAGCCCCCTGTGAGGCGGGTGATGTTCGTCGCGTGCTGATGCGCGCGGGCGATCGTGGAGTCCACCGAGACCGACCAATCGATCAGGCCTTCGGCGTCAGCGGCGGCGGTCAGCGTGGCCAGCACCGTGTCCCAGGTGCCTTCTTCGGCCAAGCGCCGATGCCAGGTCCACACGGTCTGCCAGGGCCCGTAGACCTCGGGCAGATCCCTCCAAGCGATTCCGCACCTGTATCGGTAGATGATCGCCTCCACCATGGTGCGGGCGTCGGCGAACGGCCTGCCGGCGCGGCCGGTCCGGGTCGGGAGCATCGGGGCGATCAACTCCCATTGGGTGTCGGAGAGCATCTGGAACCGGGACATGTCCCCAGGGTCTCAGCTGACTCGTGCATCTATTCTCAGACACGCCCTAGATACCACCGTCGACTTCTTCCCGGCTGCCGAAGAGACGTTTGCAGTCGTAGCCGCGGCGAGGACGCTCGTGCACTTGCCCGACAACGCTAACGGGAACCATCCAGCGCGCTTTGCTTCAGACTCTGGAACTCCGCCTCGGAGATAGTTCCGCTGTCGAGTAGCTGCTTGGCTTGCGCGATCTCAGACGCAGGTCCCCCAGCAACAGTCCGGATGTAGTCGTCCGCCGCTGCTTTGGCCTCTCGTGCCTGTCGCTCGGCTCGATCGCCCATCCCACGACCGCGGAAGATCAGGTAAACGAGCGCCGTGAGGAACGGAAGAAAGATGAGGAAAAGCAGCCAGATCGCCTTGTAGACGCCGCTGAGTTCGCGGTCCCGGAAGAGATCACTGATGATTGAGAACAGTGCGATGAGGTAGGCGACGAACACAAAGATGGTGAAGAACCACCAGATCGCATCCCAGATCGTGCTCCAGAAGTCCATGTTCCTGACCTCACCTTCCGGCCCGGTTGGGGGCCAAGCCTAGAGTTTCGTGTGAACCCAGGGTAGCAAGCGGCAAGCGGCCCCTGCCTACCTCAGCCAGAGCTGGGCGCGCCGCAAAAGTGCTAACGAAAGTGCTAAGCAACCTGCAGGTCGAGGTATCGCGGTGGAGTCATCCACAGGGCACATGCCGTAGATCGTTGATTTCATGCGGCAGAACGCCCTTCCAAGATTCGCGGCGCGAGGGGGTCGAGGTCAGTTCAAGTCCCCCCTCGCGCACCGCGGGCCGTTTGCAAGACGGCCAGGGAACGGTTTGTACGTTCCACAGGGGAAGCCCCCGGGAGACTCGGACGAGTCTCCCGGGGGCTTCTTCACGCACAGGATTGGCCTCCCGGGCGACGCCGCGGGCGTCCCGAGGGCCTGGCGGACTCGTCTGGGCATGGAAAGACCCCCGCGGGCCTGCGCCTGGGAAGGCTCCCGCGGGGGTCTGGATGTGTCCACGTGGTCCCGTGGGGGCGGCTCTAGGTTAGGCGCCCTCCCGCCTCTCAGGTGGCAAGCCCCCTGGTGATGTGTACGCGGGCCCGTACTCGTCGGCGCGGGTGAACCCGGCCGTGCGCTCATGGCGGCGGGCGCGCTTGACCGGGGCCGTGGCGAAAGACCAAAGCGTGTCGCCCCAGTCGTTAGAACGACGCCCGGCCTACTCTCGGAAGGTCGCCACCATCGACACCTACTGGCACACACGCGAAGGCATCCACCCTTATGTCCAGCCTCTCTGACCTCCTCGGCCAGGTCCGCGCCACGAACCCAGACCTCGCGGCCAACCTCGAACGCGAGATCAAGAACCGCACCCGGCGTCAGCGCCAGTTCGGACTCGTGTTCGAGGGGCACCGCCCCGAGGCCGTGGAACTGCCCTCTCGGCCCGTCCGCAAGGGGGACAAGGTCCGCATACTCCCGCCCCGCGGGGAGACCAAGAAAGGTGACCAGACCCTCTGGCACGTCGACCACATCGACCGCACTACCGGCACCGCCCGCCTGACCGCCGTCGACGGCGAGCAGGAGGCCCAGGCGGCCATTTCCGATCTCGTCGTCGTCGCTGAGTTCCGCGATCACATGTACCCCGGCCTCGTCGAGACCGGCCGAGTCGAGAACGGCGGTGGCAAGCCCTTCCATACGGTCATCAACGCCGAGAACTTCCACGCTCTCGAGATGCTCACTTACACCCACCATCACAAGGTGGACTGCTGTCGCGCGTCAGACTTAGGGCATGTCTGACAATCGTTTTGACCATGCGAGCACAGCATTCAGGACCACAGCGGCCCTGTAGATGATCGCGTACTTGTCATACCGCGTCGCCAGACCCCGCCACTGCTTCAGGTGAGCGTACTGACGCTCGATGACGTTGCGGCCCTTGTAGGCGTCCGCGTCGAGGCTGACGGGGCGCCCGCCGCGGGCACCGCGCCGTCTGCGGTGGCCCTGCTGGTCGGCCGGCTCGGGGATGACCGCTTTGATCCCACGGGCACGTAGGTGGGTACGGATCGCCCGGGAGGAGTACGCCTTATCGCCCAGCACGGCCTCGGGGCGGGTCCGGGGCCGCCCTACTGGCCGGGTCACGCGCAGCTGCTCCAGAAGAGGAAGCAGCATCGGGGAGTCCCCTGCCTGGCCGGGGGTGATCAGGCTGACCAGCGGCAGCCCGGTCCCATCGACGAGCTGATGGATCTTCGTGCTCAGCCCGCCACGGGAGCGCCCGATGCCGTGATCGGCCGGCTCCTCACGCGGATTCTTGTAGTTCGATCCATCGGGACTGGTGCACGTGTAGGTGACAGGCATCTTCACGCCGGGTCTGCGGGCGTGTGGTCCATGATCAACTCGTACTCGACCGGCGTCAATCGGCCCAGGCGCACCTGCCGGCGGCGCCGGTGGTAGGTCCGCTCGATCCAGGTGATGATCCCGGCCCGCAGCTCGTCCCGGGTGTCCCATTGCCCTCGGTCCAGCACGTTCTTCTGCAGCAGCGCGAAGAAGGACTCCATAGCCGCGTTGTCCCCGGCAGCACCGACCTGACCCATGGACCCGATCAGCCCGTGGGTGGTGAGGGCGTCCTGGAATAGGGCCGAGCGGAACTGGGCGGGTTCAACCGGTCGTTGCAACACCGTGCGTTGAGAGCGAGCGTAGCTGCTCGGTGAAGACCTCCGCGGGAGTCTTCCAGTCCAGGACCTTCCTGGGCCTGCTGTTCAGCGTGTACGCGACTGCTGCGAGGTCCTCGGCCGACCATCTCGACAGGTCCGTGCCCTTGGGGAAGTACTGCCGCAGCACCCCGTTCGTGTTCTCGTTCGTCGGCCGCTGCCATGGTGAGTGGGGGTCAGCGAAGAACACCTTCGTGCCCGTGGCCATCGTGAACTGGACATGCCCGGCCAGCTCCTTGCCCCGATCCCACGTCAAGCTCTGACGCAGCTGCTCCGGCACCGTCGCCATCGCCTTGATCAGGGCCGCGGTCATCGCCTCAGCCCCGTACCCACCCAGCGACGGCCCGTTCTTCACCGGCGGCCGCTCACCCCATCCCTGCAGGCGGGGCAAGTGGACCAGGATCGTGGCCCGGCTCTTGCGCTCGGCCAGGGTCCCGATCGCTGAACGCTCGGTCCCGATGATCAGGTCCCCTTCCCAGTGCCCGGGCACAGCACGATCAGCGGCCTCGGGTGGGCGCTTGCTGAACACCACGTCCTCGGTGACGTGGCCCTGGGGCTTGTTCCGGGTACGTGCCCGCGGCTCGCGCAGAGCCCGCCCGGTACGCAGACACGCGACGAGGTCACGCGTGAGCGCCCCACGCCCCTGGATGAACAGGGACTGATAGATCGCTTCGTGAGAGATCCGCATGGACTCATCATCCGGGAACTCCAGGCGCAGCCGGTGGCTGATCTGCTCAGGGCTCCACGCCGTGGACCACCGCCGGTCCGCCCGGCGCGGTTTCATCTTCCGCCCCTTGAAACCGGGCCCGACCGGTCCCGGCACGGCCACGCCATCGGGGCCCAGGACCACCCCGTTCAGGCGTGCCTGGACGTAGTCGTGCAGTCGCTGGTTCGTGGCCAGCTTCGCCGGCTTGGGCCGCCTGGCAGCTTCCTGGGCCTTCCACTGCGCCACCGTGGCCCGGTACTCCTGCTTCCCGGAACGAGTGGCGCAGTTACGGCGCAGCTCACGGCTGATCGTGCCCGGGTCACGTCCCAGCGTGCGTGCGATCTGACGGACCCCCTGGCCCTGGGCATGGAGGATCGCGAGCTCCTCACGCTCAACGAAGGACAGGTACCGGCCGGTGGGCTCGGCCAGGGGTAGTGGGGTCATCCCGCCAGCGTGACGGAACCAGCGCGCCCCGACGGGCCAGGACACGCCCACACTCAGGGACGCCTCGACCGTGGTGACACCGGTGGCGATCACACGCCAGAACTGGCGTTGGACCTCCCGTGAGGGCTGCGGCCTGCCAGGAGAGCGCATGGGGGCCCGCAAGGCCCGATCCGCTCTCCACTGACGCCGTGTCCCCTCGGGCGCGTCACTGATCTTCCTTGCCCAGTCCTTGCTGGCCATCGCCCATGCCTCCAGTGATTCTGGGGGTGTTGCGACGACCGATTGAATCCACCCTGGACTCCTTTATCGCTGTGATGCCGTAGCCCGGCCACGTCTTGGCCTGCACGCTGACGCGTCCAGAACGCCATCTCGAGGGCATCCAGGGCCAGGTCCGTGCGCAGCGACTTCGACAGCTGCCAGCCCAGCACCCGTCGGGAGAACACGTCGATGATGAACGCGGCGTACACCCATCCGCTGAAAGTGCGGCAGTAGGTGATGTCAGCGACCCACAGCTGGTTCGGAGCCGCCGCGGTGAAGTCGCGCTGGACCAGGTCCTGACGCTCATCCGGGCCGCGGCCTGGGACCGTGGTCCTCGGGCCCTTCGCGCGGCTGATCCCGCGCAGGCCTGCGGCTCGCATGAGCCGCTCCACCGTGCACCTGGCCACCTGCAGGCCCTCCCGCCGCAGTTGCGCGTGGACCTTTCGGGCCCCGTAGACCCCGTAGTTGGCCTCATGCACCCGCCGGATCTCAACGAGCACCTGCTCATCGCGCAGGCTGCGCGCTGAAGGAGGGCGCGTCTTGGCCGCGTAGTACGTGCTCGGTGCGATCTGTGTGCCTGCTGCGGAGAGCGTGGTGCAGATCGGCTCGACACCGAACTCGTGTTTGTGTTCGTCGATGTAGTCCACGATCAGCGCTGTGGGCGTCTCGAGCATCCGCCGCGAAGAAAGCCGACGCCGAGCGCAGGATCGCGTTCGCCCGCCGTAGTTCACGGTTCTCCTTCTCCAGCTCGGCCACCCGGGCGGCCTCGCTGGTCGTGATTCCGGGGCGGTGGCCGTGGTCGATCTCGGCTTGGCGGACCCAGTTGCGCAGCGTCTCGGGATTGATCCCGAGCTGTTCTCCTACGCGGCGGAATGCTCCGGTCCTCGTGGCGGGGTCTTGACGGGCTTCCAGCGTCATCCGCGTGGCGCGTTCGCGGAGCTCGTCGGGGTACTTCCGTGGTGCTGGCATGCTCTGCATCCTTCCGTTGGATCAGAGCCTCCACCAGACCCGGGGCGATTCAATTCGTGGTGCCGCTACGTCCCGCCGGTCCTCTACGAGACCGGCAACACCGCTACGCTGCCGACGGCTGCGTAATCACACCCCGTGTCCAAGATCCGGGGGTAGGGCCCTTGCGCGGTGCCGTCTACTACACCGACGGTCAGCTCGAGGACGACGCCCGCCTCGTGATCGCGCTGGCCCGCACCGCCGCGGCGCACGGCGCGGACGTCCTCACCCGGTGCGCCGCGACCGACCTGCGTGAGGACCGACTCACCCTCACGGACGAGACGACGGGCGAGAGCGTCGAGGCTCGGGGCACGGTCGTCTCGGCGACCGGCGTGTGGGCCGGTGAACACGACCCGTCGTTGCGGATCTCGCCGAGCCGCGGATCCCACCTGGTCGTGCGGGCCGAGGCGCTCGGGTGTCCCAGCGCCGTGTTCACCGCGCCGGTGCCGGGTCACTTCGGCCGGTTCGTGTTCGCTCTGCCACAGAGCGACGGCCTCGTGCTCGTCGGCCTCACCGACGACGCCGCTCCCGGGGTCGACGGCATCGCTCCGCCGGTGCCGGAATCCGACGAGGACTTCCTCCTCGCCACGATCAACCGCGCGCTGGAGCGCCCCCTGACCAGGCAGGACGTGGTGGGCCGGTTCGCCGGGCTGCGGCCGTTGGTGCTGCCGACTCCGTCGGGCGGGTCGACGGGAGGGACGAAGAGGCGGATCGGGAGGCACGGGTTCGGGGAGAGGCGCGAGCACGGCGCGTCGGGGAATCTGTCGGAGGGCGCGGAGCGCGCACTCGTCGAGGCGGGCGCGACCGCCGACGTGTCCCGACGGCACCTGCTCATCGACGAACCTGGCCGGCCCCTGACGATCGCCGGGGGCAAGCTCACGACCTATCGCACGATGGCCGAGGACGCCGTGGACGCCGCCTGCCGTCGTCTCGGGACGGACCGGGAGTGCCGGACGAGGACGCTCCCGCTCGTGGGCGCGGCGCCGCGGGAGGTGCTGGCCCGTCTCGAGGAACCGACCCGTCTCGTGCGCCGTTACGGCACCGAGGCCGGTCGTGTCGCGGAGTTGGGCCGTCGGTACCCCCGGTTCGCGGGCCCCGTCGCCGAGGGCGTCGCCTACACCGGTGCGGAGATGCTCTTCGGCGTGCTGGCGGAGGGCGCCCTCACGGTGGAGGACCTCGTCGAACGCCGCACCCGCACCTCCTTCGTCGAGTCCGCCGTCCCCGCCGCGCGCGAGGTCGCCGCCCAGGTCCTGGAACTCGCGACCACCTGACCCCCGCCCCCCGGATGACGTCATCGGGAAAGGGGGAGAGGAGGAAGGGGCAGGGGGGCCATCGACACGGCTGAGCGCGTCGAGCGCGTGCTCGCCCTCGTGAGGTCCGAGGGCGCGGACGGCCCCAGAGCCACGGCGTTCCGACTCGAGAGGCCCCCTCCCGGGTTGGGAGAGGGCCTCTCGTTCATCGCCGATGCGGACGACCGGGCGAGCGCCGGTCTCGATCCGCCGGCCTGGTCAGCTCTCCCAGCCCGCGTCGGCGATCCAGCGCAGGGCGGAGAGGGAGGGCATGAACATGTACTCCCCGCCGCGGAGGCGGTTGAACGTCGTCACGCCGTCGACCCGCTTGCGCACGGGGCGGTCGGGGATGGTGAACCGGCCGGGCTCCTCATGGAGTCCGACGACGGGGTCGCGTTCGGTGCCGAGGTCGATGAAGTTGCCGCGGTTGATCCACTCCTGCTGGAGGAACTCCACCGTGTCGAAGGCGCGGGCGCTGATGAAGATGAAGAACAGACCGCGGTCGTCGTCCTTGTCGTCGGCGGCCGTGAGGTCGGGGTCCCATTCGGGGCCGAACGTCGAGGAGCGGCGGATGATCCGGTGGATGTTCTCGTCCGTGAGGATCGTCAGCTCGCTGCCGCGCGGGTTCATGCGGCGCACGTGCGCCGAGTGGGGGCACATGAGGCCCGCCCGGTCCTCGGAGTAGTCGAAGTCGTCGTTGCGCTGGTCGTCCATGCCCAGCTCGACGTCGTCCTGGTCGGGGGCCAGGACGAGCGGCGCGCCCGAGCGCCACCGGCCGACGAGCTTCGCGCCGAGGGCGTCGCGGGACTCCTGCGTGTCCTCCTCCGCGTGCTCGCGGAGGAAGTCGTTCCAGGCGCCGACACGGCTGTCGTACTTGCGGAGCACGACGAACGAGCCGTTACGACCCAGCACGTCCGGCGAGGGCATGGCGACGGGCGAACCCGTCTCGCTGTCCTCCCCGAGGATGAACTCGCCCGCCGCGATGGCCCGCTCCTGCCCCGGGAGGGCGTCGACGCCGGCGCCCGCGACGAGCGGCTGGCTGAGCGAGTCGTGGTAGCCGAACGGGTTGGCCGCATCCGGCGCCCCGAACGCGTGCGTGCCGAGCAGGGTGACCCCGTCGATCTCCTCCAGGTACCCCAGAGCCTTCTCCACGGCGTCCGCCAGGGACTCCTCCGAGTCGGCGTAGATCGTCACCGCGACGTGCAGGGAGTCGTCCTTGTAGAACTCCTCCCACGTCTCCGGGGCGTTCTCGCCCGTGTCCATGAGCTGGCCCGCGCGGGCCGCCATGCCCTGCCGGAACGGCAGCGGGAAACTCGCGAGGGACTCCTCCGGCAGGCCCATCGCCTTGAGGCCGGCGTGGCTGATCGCCACCCCCGTCCACGCGTGCATGTCCGCGGTCCAGTCCTGCGCCGAGGGGACGTACTCGACGAGCCGCCCCAGCAGGGCACGACCCCCCTCGGGGGTGTCGACCCGCAACCCCGCGTGGATCCCGACGTAGGGCTCGGGCCGCGACCGCAGGATGAGGGACTGGATGTCGTCGAGCTGCAGCGTGACGCTCTCCCGACGGAGCCGCTTGCGCAGCTCCCTGAGGTGCTCGAACGGCATCAGTAGTCCACCCCCTGCGGCGTCGCCACCGCGTCCGACAGCGCCGACAGGGCCTCCCGGGTCGTCGCGTCCATCGCGGTGTTCGCCGCCATCGCGTCGAAGAACGTGTCCAGGGCCTGCTCCATGCGCTGGTACCGGCGCACGTCCACGACCGTCACCTGCGGGTTCGCGACGAACCACGCGGCGGCGTCGATCTGGTGGTCGGCGATGAAGTCCTTGACCTTCGGGGAGTCGATCCCCGGCCAGCCCTCGACGTTGGCGAACAACAGGTCCATGAGCTCGGGGATCTTCGTCGCGAAGTCGTCGATGTAGGTGTCCCAGTCGCCGTCGTAGGCCGTGGCGAACAGCACACGCGTGTCGTCGTCGAGGAACACGAACCGCATGTTGTGCAGCGTCGAGACGCGCTTGGCGCCGTCGAAGTCGCCGCCGGTGAGGCCGAAGATGCGGCGCAGCCGGTCGGCGCCGCCGGGCCTGAGGTCGGCGATGGCGGTCAGCTCGGACACGTTGCCGGAGCGGGCACCGGCCCGGCCGGCCGACTCGTACGTGCCCTCGTGGAGCGGGTTCTTGTCGGTGAGCAGGGATTTGATCGCGATCTGGGAGATCGTCGGCGCGTCGGCCGCGACCTCCTTGACCACGCGGCGGAACTCCTCCATGCGGCTCTCCTCCGAGAGGCGCGGGTCGATGCGGGTCTGTTCGGACGTCAGCTTCTCGTTCATGGGGTCCTCCAAGGGGGTGAGGGGTCAGGCGGTGAGGTCGGCGAGGGAGTCCGGCTCCCGGCGGGCCACGGCGTTGAGGTCGTGCCGCTGCCGCGAGGACGACTCGTAGGCGAGCTTGCGGACGCGCATGATCGAGCCGAGCGGCCGGTGCGCCTCGACGCCGTTCCACGGGTTGAACGCGAGCCGGTCGTCACCGGCGACGCGACGTTCGGGGGTGAACACGTCCTGCCGGTCGAACCGGACGGTCGCGACGGTGCGGAACGGGGAACGGTCCTCGCGCCACAGCACCGCGGCGTCCTCGACCGGCATCTCCTCGAGGTCGGTGCACAGCTGCACCCGCAGCTCGTACGTCGCGCCCTTGGTCATGAAGTGGCGGACGACCGCGGTACGCATCGCGTCGAAGTCGTCGCCGACGTCGACGCCGGTGAGCTCGGCGACCTCCCCGGTCGGCGCGAGGGACATCTTGGCGACGTGGTCGCCGTAACGGATCGCGGCCTGGGTGTAGAAGGTCTCACCGAGTATGTGGGAGTAGTCGTTCGCGAGGCCCTGGACGGTCGCGCCGGGGGTGCGACCGAGTTTCTCGGTGATCGAGGCGATGCCCCGGGCGGCGGCGGAGACCGCCTTCTGCGCGGCGGCCGGGTTGCTCGCGTTCTTCTCGAGGATGTCGAGCATGTCCTCGTACTTGGTCACGGTGCCGAACGCGAGCGTCGGGAAGTTCACCATGAGGAAGTCCTGGTTGGCGCCACCGAGGTCGGGGGACAGGCGCTCGCCCTCCACGCCGATGATCTTGAGCGCGAAACCCCGCGGGGCAGGGATCTCGTCGGAGTGGATGTCGCCGGGTGCCGACGAGAGGCGGGCGACGACCTCGTGGGTGCCGGGGGTGGCGAAGATGCCCTGCGCGAGCTCGTGCGGCAGGTCGTCGTGGACGGTGAGTTGCCCGGTGATGATCGCGTGGCTCTTGGCGTGCGCGTCGCGGTGGGCGTGGCGGTGACGGTCGGCGTTCTCCGCCTGGGTGGCGGCCATTCGTTCGACGATTCGCTGGGAGATCTCGGCCTCGTTCTCGACGGGGACCTCGACGTCATCGTGGTAGCGGATGGGGTTCATCGGTATGCCTCCTCGACATCGTGACAACAATATTATACTGGACTCAATTTGGCTCTTCGACTTTGAGCGTGGTGCTGGGTGTTCACGCCGCGATCGGTCGGGGCGCATAGCCAATGATGCGGCATCTGTAGTTTCGGTGGTTGCGGTACCCGCGCCCGACCCTCTTGATCGTCTTGGCGGTCAGGTTCGCCGCCTCGGTGCGAGCGTTCGTGACCCTGGTTCGGCAGAAGGTGAGCAGCTCACGACGCCAGGCGCGCAGCGTGCGGAACAGCGCGGCCGGCTCGGGCAGGCGGGTGGCTCGCACGGCACGCTCGAGGCCGGCCCAGTGCCGCTGGAACGAAGACGTGTCGGTGGCGGTGAGGACCTGGCGGACGTGTTCCTTGATGCCCCACGCCACAGCCAGCTCGACGTCCTCGGCCAGGATCTCCTGCAGCTTGGTGCGCTGGCGGACGGTGAGCCGGTCGCCGGCGCAGGTGAGCAGCTTGCGGTACTTCCACGGGGTGTCGGTAGCGCGGCCGCGGCGCTCGTGCAGCTCCCACACCCGGCGCCTCCTCACCTTGGTGATCATCTCGTTGGCCAGGCGCACGACGTGCCAGTGGTCCACGCTGACCTTCGCCCGCGGTAGTGCCTTGCGGATCGCGGCGCGGAACTCACTGGACATGTCCAGGGCGACGACCTGCACGCGTCAGCGCCACCACCGCGGCCGCGCTGCGAGCCAGGAGGTGACGACCTTGCCGCGGCGCCCGTCGACGACGTCCAGGATCGCGCCGTCGTCGAGGTCGGTGAACACGATGGACCACGGCTCGACCCGCTTCACCGCGTGGGTGTCCGGGTCGCGCAGGTAGCGCACGGTGCGGAACCGGTGCTCATCGATCCCCAGGTGCCGCACGTGCCGGCGGTCCACGCCGGTGTCCAGGTCCAGGGTGGTGGTGAGCATCCGCATCACCGTGGGCCAGGACAGGTGCGCCTCGTGCGCGACCCGGGACACCGCCCGCGGCTCGGCCCGGCAGGCGGATATCACCTGCTCGGTCAGCCGGGTCGTGACCCTCGCCCGCGCGGGCAGCTGCTCGGTCTCCTCGGTGAACGACCGCCGCGGGCACAACGACTCACGGCAGGCGTAGCGGCGCTTGCGCACGAGCACGTCGAGCCGCTCACCCCCGCACGGCACGTCCTTCACGCGCTGGGTAGGTCTTGCCTGGATCCGCGAGGACAGCACCCCGCAGGAGGGGCAGGCGCCCTCGCTCGTGGTCGTCTCGATCAGCACCTGCCGCGGTTGCTCAACGCCGACGCCAGGGGTGGCCGAGACGACTCGGTAACCGGACAGGTTGAACAGGATCGACGCCGCATCGACGTCGAACGTAGGCTTGTGCACGCTCGCGGTCCTCGCTCATGAGATGTCTAGACAACACCCATGCTGGCGTAGGGCCGCGAGCCCTACGTCAGGGCCCCACCACGCTCAAAGTCGAAGAGCCACAATGCGCGGACTGCACAAAAATGCCCTACAGTCGAGACGTCGGCGGTTCACCATTACCCCTACCCGTGAAGCTTATTAGCAGGGGTCCGCCCCTCCCCTTGGGTCACTCAAGGCAACGTCGTTGCTCCGCGAGCGAGGGAGGTGTACAGGGTCTGTCGGCTGACCCCGAACGTGCGCGCCACCTCGGCCTTCGGGATCCCCATCTGAATCATCACGCGCGCCTGCTCCACATCCGTGTCCGAGAGCTTCGGTGCCTGCACGTACTTGCCGCGGGCCTTAGCCAGGGCGATGCCTTCGGCCTGGCGCTCCTTGATCCTTCGACGCTCGAACTCAGCGAACGCCGCCAGGATGCCCAGCATGAGCCCGTCCACCGGGGAGGTGCCGGACTTGTCCACGGTGATCCGCTCGGACACGAACTGCACCGCACACCCCTTGTCCGTGAGCTCATCCACGATCGCGTACAGGTCCCGGGTGTCCCTCCCGAGCCGGTCCATCGAGGCGACCTTCACCAGGTCCCCCTCCCGCACGTACCGCATCAGCTCCGCCAACCCGGCGCGCTTGGCGCGGGAGCTGCCGGAGATCTTGTCCTGAAAGATGCGGTCACACTCCCCCACCGCCTCAAGTTGGCGGTCCAGGTTCTGCTCGGCCGAGCTCACCCGCACGTACCCCACCGTCTGTCCAACCACGTTTTAGACCCTCCGTCAGATATGTCTAACGGGTCCAAAATAGACCCACTCTGACGTGATCCTCTCGTGGCGGCGGGGGGTGTGTAAAGGGGTATCCAAGGGTTAACCTCCACCCTGGCCCTGGAGCTGGGACGGTTCAACATCAATGTCAACGCCGTCGCGCCCGGCTACATCGCCACCTCCATGACCGCCGCTACGGCCGATCGCCTAGGCTCCACCTTCGAAGAGCATCAGCACGCCGCGGCCGCGCGCACTCCGCTCAAACGGGTAGGTCAGCCGGAAGAGGTGGCTTCCGTAATCGCCTTCCTGGCCAGTGAGGATGCCTCATACGTCTCCGGCCAAACCCTCTACATCAATGGCGGCGCCCGGTGACAACCCAAGCAACAAGACCGTCAACCCCGGCGGCGAACACGGGCGTACCGATCACTGTGACGCTACCGGTACGGTGGTCCGACCAGGACATCAACCACCATGTCAACAACGCCCGAGTCGTGACCCTAATCGAGGAAGCACGGATCACGGCAATCATGCGTTGGCTGGGAGAAGAAGGTACGCCGGACCCGGCTAGACCGCGCGTCGTGGTGTCTCTGAGCCTGGATTATCTGCGTCCTATTAGCCACGGCCCGGAACTCACCGCTCAGGTCTGGGTGACGAAGGTAGGCCACTCCTCCTACACCGTGGCATACGAACTGATCCAGAACGGACACGTCGCGGCACGCGCTCGGACTGTGCTCGTGCAGATAGACCCAGCTACGGGGCGCCCCGTTCCTCTCTCGCCCACCATACGAACCGCGCTTAAAAACATTGCCGTCCGGGAGGCTGCAGAGGTCACATGTGCATGACCACGACACGGCGAAGGTACTCGAGCAGCAGCGGGACATAGACAGCCCGGCTCAAGACCTCCCCCGCCGAGGGCTCTCTGATGTATGCCATCAGGACTTCGCTGTTCTTCCTACCCGTACTCGCTCTGGCCGCGATGAGCCCGCTCGTGGCTTTGCGGGCCACCCATTGGGAAGAACCTGCGCTTCTCCTACCTCCTTGATGCTCCACCCCGCCATGGGTCCTGGGACCCGCCGACGAAAGGACCGACCATGACCACCACTTCCAGCGCTCCCTCGACCGCGTCACCGGAGGCCGTTCCCGCCGGCGCCGCGACCTCGGACTACTTCCGGCTCGACGACGACCTGACCCCCGAGGAGATCGCCGTGCGGGACCGGGTGCGCGCCTTCGCCGAGCAGCAGGTGCTGCCGATCATTAACGCGTACTGGGAGAAGGCGGAGTTTCCCTGGGAGCTGCTGCCCGGGCTGGCCGAGCTGGGCATCATCGGCACCACCATCCAGGGCCACGGCTGCCCGGGGATGAGCCGGAAAGCCGCCGGCATGGTCGCCCGCGAGATGGCGCGGGTGGACGGCAGCATCAACACGTTCCTGGGCGTGCACGGCAACCTGTGCATGGGTGCGCTGAACATGCTCGGGTCAGAGGAGCAGAAGGACCGCTGGCTGCCGGCCATGGCCCGGCTGGAGAAGACCGGGGCGTTCGCCCTCACCGAGCCCGAGCACGGCTCCGACTCGGTGGCCCTGGAGACCACCGCCCGCCGGGACGGGGACTCCTGGGTGATCGACGGGCACAAGCGCTGGATCGGCAACGGGCACGCGGCCGACGTGGTCGTGCTGTTCGCGCGCAGCACCGAGGACGGGAAGGTCAACGCCTTCGTCGTCCAGAAGACCGCCGTCGGCGAGCACCCGGCCGGCTACCGGCCCGAGGTCATCACCGGCAAGGTGGGCAAGCGGGCGATCCAGCAGGCCGACATCGTGCTGGAAGGCCTGCGGGTGCCTGCGGCCAACCGGCTGGAGCACTGCCGGTCCTTCAAGGACGTCTCTCCCGGGTGCTGCAGGCCACCCGCGGCGGGGCCGCCTGGGAGGCCGTGGGGCACGCGATGGCCGCCTTCGAGATCGCCGCCGACTACGCCGCCCGCCGCAAGCAGTTCGGCCACGCGATCGGCAGCTACCAGCTCGTGCAGTCCCGGCTGGCGAACATGCTCAGCGAGCTCACCGCCATGCAGCTGCTGTGCGACCGGATGGCCGAGCTCGCCGACCGGGGGCAGCTGTCCAACGCGCAGGCCTCGATGGTGAAGATGGCCACGGCGCAGAAGGGCAAGTGGATCTGCAACGAAGCCCGCGATCTCCTGGCGGGCAACGGCCTGCTGCTGGAGAACCACATCATCCGGCACATGACGGACATGGAGGTCGTCTCCACCTACGAGGGCACCGACTTCATCCAGGCGCTGCTCGTGGGCCGGGACATCACCGGGATCTCAGCGTTCAGCTGAGCCCCTACAACAACCTGGCCACATAAAGGATTGGAACAGACATGACGGAAGCATTCTTGGCCGGCGGAGCGCGCACCCCGGTGGGCCGCTACGGCGGCGCCCTGAGCTCTGTGCGCCCGGACGACCTCGCCGCCCTCGTCGTCGGCCGCGTCGTGACCGACGCCGGGATCGACCCGCACGACGTCGACGAGGTGATCCTGGGCAACGCCAACGGCGCCGGCGAGGAGAACCGCAACGTGGCCCGCATGGCCTGGCTGCTGGCCGGCTTCCCGGACACCGTCCCCGGCATCACCGTCAACCGGCTCTGCGCCTCGGGCCTGTCCGCGATCATCATGGCCTCCCACATGATCAAGGCCGGCGCCGCCGACATCGTCGTCGCCGGCGGCGTGGAGTCCATGTCCCGCGCCCCCTGGGTGATGGAGAAGCCGGCCAAGGCGTTCGCGAAGCCCGGCGACGTCTTCGACACCTCCATCGGCTGGCGCTTCACCAACCCCGAGTTCAAGAAGCAGGACAAGATGACCTACTCGATGCCGGAGACGGCCGAGGAGGTCGCGATCGTCGACGGGATCTCGCGCGAGGACGCCGACGCCTTCGCCGTGGCCTCCCACGAGAAGGCGATCGCCGCGATCGACGCCGGGCGCTTCGCCCCCGAGATCGTCCCGGTGACCGTCACGGGCCGCAAGGGTGCGACGACCGTCGTCGACACGGACGAGGGCCCCCGCCCGGGCACCACGATGGACGCCCTCGCGAAGCTGCGCCCCGTGGTGGACCACGGGACGGTCGTCACCGCCGGCAACGCCTCCTCCCTCAACGACGGCGCCTCGGCGATCGTCGTGGTCTCCGAGCGCGCGGCCGAGAAGTACGGGCTGGCCGCCCGGGCCCGGATCGTCGACGGCGCCTCCGCCGGCGTGGCCCCGGAGATCATGGGCATCGGCCCCGTCCCCGCCACCCAGAAGGTGCTCCAGCGCACCGGATGGGGCATCGGCGACCTCGGGGCGGTCGAGCTCAACGAGGCCTTCGCATCCCAGTCCCTGGCCTGCATCCGCCGCCTCGGCCTCGACGCCGGCACCGTCAACAACGACGGCGGGGCGATCGCGCTCGGCCACCCGCTGGGCTCCTCCGGCTCCCGGCTCGTGGTGACGCTGCTGGGCCGGATGGAGCGCGAGGGCGCCGACCGCGGCCTGGCCACCATGTGCGTGGGCGTGGGCCAGGGCACCGCGATGCTCGTGGAGAAGCTCTGATGGTCGGGCCCAGCGAGATCCTCGGCGCGGAGTTCACCGCCCTGCGGCTCGAGGAGCGCGAGGACCGCCTGCACGTGGTCCTGGACCGCCCCGACGTGCGCAACGCCATCGACGCGACCATGGTCGAGGAGCTGCACACCGTGTGCGGCCACCTCGAGCGGCACCCGAAGATCCTGATCCTCTCCGGCACCGAGGTGAACGGCCGGGGGATCTTCGCCTCCGGCGCCGACATCGCCCAGCTGCGGGAACGCCGCCGCGACGACGCCCTGGCCGGGATCAACTCCCGGATCTTCGACCGCATCCACAGGCTGCCCATGCCGGTGATCGCCGCGATCGACGGCTACGCCCTGGGCGGCGGCGCGGAGCTGGCCTACGCCGCGGACTTCCGCATCGCCACCCCGCACCTCACGATCGGCCAGCCGGAGACGAACCTGGGCATCATCGCCGCCGCCGGCGGGCTGTGGCGGCTCAAGGAGCTGGTCGGCGAGGCGGTCGCCCTGGACATCCTGCTCGCCGGCCGGCTCCTCGGCGCGGACGAGGCCCTGGCCCTGCACCTCGTCACCGAGCTGCACGAGCCCGCGAAGCTCGTCGGCGCCGCGCACGCGCTCGCCGACCGGATCAGCGCCCAGGACCCCCTGGCCGTGCGGATCTCCAAGCGGGTCTTCGCGGCACCCCCGTCCGCCCACCCGCACATCGACGAGCTGGCCCAGGCCGTGCTCTTCGAGTCGGAGGCGAAGTTCGACCGCATGCAGGCCTTCCTGGACCGCAAGAAGAAATGACGATGCAGCGCAGCAGAAGCAGGAGCAGCAACCGATGACCGAGAAGCACGCACTGGCCGTCCCCGCCGCCGTCGGCGTCCTGGGCGGAGGCCGCATGGGCGCAGGCATCGCCCACGCCTTCCTGCTCGCCGGGGCGCAGGTGACCGTCGTGGAGCGGGACGGGCAGGCCGCCGAGGCCGCCCGCGAGCGGATCGAGCGGGACCTCGCCAAGTCCCTGGAGCGCGGGAACGTGGACGGCAACCTGGACCAGTGGACCGAGAACCTCACGGTCTCCCTCGACCACGCCGACCTCGCGCCGTGCGAGCTCGTCGTCGAGGCCGTCCCCGAGGCGTGGGACCTGAAGGTCTCGGCCCTGCAGGAGGTCGAGCGCCACCTCGCCGAGACCGCGTGGCTGGCCACCAACACCTCCTCGCTGTCCGTGGACGGGCTGGCCGAGCAGCTGGGACGCCCCGAGCGGTTCTGCGGGCTGCACTTCTTCAACCCCGTGCCGGCCTCGAAGCTCGTGGAGGTCGTGAACTCGAAGCACACCGGCGAGGAGCTCAGGCGGCTCTCGGTGCAGTGGGTCGAGGGCCTCGGCAAGACCCCGGTGGTCGTCAACGACGCCCCCGGCTTCGCCTCGTCGCGGCTGGGCGTGGCGATCGCCCTCGAGGCCATCCGGATGGTCGAGGAGGGCGTGGCCTCTCCCGCCGACATCGACAACGCCATGGTCCTGGGCTACAGGTTCCCGGTCGGCCCCCTGGCCCTGACGGACATCGTGGGCCTGGACGTGCGCCTGGGCATCGCCGAGTACCTCGAGTCGCAGCTCGGCCCGCGCTTCGCTCCCCCGCAGCTGATGCGGGACATGGTGGCCCGCGGCGAGCTCGGCCGCAAGACCGGCCGGGGCTTCTTCGCCTACGACCAGTAGCACTTCCTCTCCTTCCGCCGAGCTCGCCGCCTCCACCCGGGGCCACAGCACCGTTGCTCCAGGCAGAAGTGGTGAGTTGACCGGCGTCCTTTCCCTGAATGTGCTGATCATGGGCTGACCGGACCTGTTAAAAAACTGGTCTCATAACTCGATCGTCTGGTGCAGTCGGCGGATGTTGATGAGCGTGACCGCAAGCAACAGCAACGGGAGCAAGGTCGCCTCGGTGCGGTCGTAGCGGATGCCGAGTCGCTTGAAGCGCAGGACCCAAGAGATGGTGCGCTCTACGACCCAGCGGTGTCGGCTGAGGCGGTTCTTGTCCTCGATCCCACGTCGGGCGATGCGGACCATGATCCCTCGGCGGTGCAGGTAACGCCGGCACCTGGAGTAGTCGTAGCCCTTGACGCGTGCAGCTTCTCCGGGCGGCACCGTGGCCGACCCGGACGCCCCGTCGGTCACCCACGGATGGGTTGGTCTCCAACATCGGCTCGAAGAGCCGGCTGTCGTGGATGTTCGCTGCGGATGCCAGCACGTGCAGAGGCAGCCCGTTGCGGTCGGTGAGCAGGTGGTACTTCGTTCCAGGTTTCCCGCGGTCCGTGGGGTTGGAGCCGGTCAGCTCGCCCCCCTTTTGGCCCGCACGGCCACCGAGTCGATGCTGCCCCTGGACCAGTCCAGGGTCTGTTCCTCGGAGAGCTCACCGAGCACCCGCTGGTGCAGCGTCTCCCACACACCGGCATCCGGTGTGGAGCACGAACAGGATCCCCTCCAGGGCCGCCCGGTCAACGACCATCCGCTGGTGCTTCCTCGTGGCCATGCAGGCATGGTCAGCCACTCGAAGGGAAACGGGCAACAACCGATCAGGTTTTGAGGCCAGGAGTTAATGTCCGACAACCGGGCCATATGTAAAGCGGAAGGGAGCTGAAGCGCGATCAGATTTCATCTGATCGCGCTTCAAGCCTGGTTTATGGCAATCACTCCGTGTCGGCGTTCTAGTAGACGGTTCCCATGGCCTTCCTGACCTCGTCTAGCGTGTTGTTGGCGATCTCGTTGGCGCGGTCGTTCCCTCGCTTCAATACCCGTAGGGCGACCTCGGGGTCCTGGGCTAGCTGTTGCCGTCGTTGCCGGTGGCCGGCGAGGAACTCGTTGACCGCCTCGGTGGTCACCTGTTTGAGGCGTCCGCTGCCGGCGTCACCGATCTGCTCGGCTAGCGCCTGCGGGGTGGTGTCCAAGCACAGGGCGGCCGTTGAAAGGAGGGCTGAGACCCCGGGGCGGGTGTCCGGGGCGAAGGTGATCCGACGCTCGGAGTCCGTGACGGTGCGGCGGATCACCGCTGCGGTCTCATCGGCGGTCATCGACAGGGCGATGGCGTTGCCGTAGCTCTTGGACATCTTCCGCCCGTCCAGCCCCGGCACTTCCGGGGTGGCGGTGAGCAGGGCCTCGGGAACGGGGAAGGCGTGCCCGTAGCGGTCGTTGAAGCGGCGGGCGATGACGCGGGTGATCTCCACATGGGGCAGGTTGTCCTTGCCCACCGGCACCAAATTGCCCTTGCAGAAGAGGATGTCCGCGGCCTGGTGCACCGGATAGGTCAACAGCAGCCCGCTCAGCGCCCGGCCGGAGGCGGCTGCTTCGGCCTTGACGGTGGGGTTGCGGTGCAGCTCGGCCTCGGTGACCAGGCTCAGGAACGGCAGAAGCAGCTGGTTCAGCGCCGGCACGGCAGAGTGGGCGAAGATCGTCGTCCGCTGCGGGTCCAGGCCCGCGGCCAGGTAGTCCAGCACCGCGCTGTGCACGTTCTCCTGCACGCGGGCGGTGGTGTCACGGTCGGTGATTACCTGGTAGTCAGCCAACACCAAGAAGATCTCCACCCCCGCCTGTTGCAGACGGAGGCGTTCGACGATGCTGCCGAAGTAATGGCCCAGGTGCAAGGCCCCAGTCGGGCGTTCCCCGGTGAGGACCCGGAATGCCTCCGGGGTCCGGCCGATGGCCCGGGTCAGTTCGGCCGAGCGCTGCTCGGCGGCGGCGAATGACTCCATGTGCGTACTCCTCGAAGGTCGGAAGCTGCACACAAGACCGCCGAAGTGGCACGGGCTGCTGTGCAACCCGTGAACATGCGTCAACCGGCTGCTATCGCAGCCACCACCACGCCAGACGGTTGAGCATCATGGCCCCCACTCTACCCACCCGGCAGCAGCCCCAGACTCTCCGCCGAGCCCACCCCGCACGGCCAGGGCACTCCCGGTACGGGCCAGAACTGCGCTGTCCTGGATAACATGGCCGACATGCACGCTCCCCCGCCGTCTCCGCCTCCTGAAGTGCTTGAAGCGTTCGGGCTCACCGACAGAGTCCACCCTGTGCCCGGCGGACAGGGGCGAGCTTTTCGGGTCGGTGCAGTGGTGCTCAAACCGACGGAAGACCCGATCGAGGCACAGTGGGCGTCCGCGCTCATGGACGGTCTTGCCCAGGAGCCTGGCTTCGATGTGCCAGCGCCGTTGCGCGCCGGCACCGGCGCCTATGTCGCTCACGGATGGACGGCTACCGGACTGGTTGAAGGAACAACAGGGCCACAGGGCCGGTGGGAGCCACTGATCATCGCCGCCCGGGCGTTCCACAGAGCCCTGGCCCAAATGCCGCGTCCCGATTTCCTCGCCCGCCGCTCGAACCCCTGGGCGGTGGCCGACCGTGTCGCCTGGGCAGAGCAAACCATCGACGTCGCCCCCGAAGCGCGCACGGTCTACAACGGGCTTCTCGGCCTACGGCGCCCGGTAGAGATGCCGTCCCAGCTGATTCATGGGGATCTGACCGGCAACGCGCTCTTCGCCGAGAACCACGACCCAGTGATTATCGACTTCTCCCCCTACTGGCGCCCGACAGCCTACGCCGAGGCCATCGTCGCCGCCGACGGTCTCCTCTACTACCCCGGCGACGTCCCCGCCGCCGTCATTGGCCGCCCCGAAGAACAGTGGATTCAAATGATGGTCCGCGTCCTGATCTTCCGACTCGTCGCATCCGCAGAGCTCGTCGGCATCGGTGGGCGGATCCCGGACGATGAACTCCAACGCTTCACCCGAGCGACAGCCACGGTAGAACGCCTGGCCGGCACCGCAACCACCCACCAGTAGAGGCAACCATCGGAGCGACCCGGTATTCGGCCACGCACGGACGCTGAGTACGACCCCGACGCGTTGGCGTCCCGGTCAGGACATGCCCCTCAGGGCCTCGCGCAATACGGTGATCCACTCTTCGGAGGCGTCCAGATGAGCATCATGGGTCCCACGGGGCAGATCGATCCGCCAAGTTCCCGGGCGGGCAGCGATGAGCGCGTCCTTCCGTGCGGGGGTGAACATCGAGTCCGCGGCGAAGACCACCGTGGTCGGGGCCGTCACCGCCTTCCACTCCTCCCAGCGCGGAACGTGCACGGCCTCGAGGACGGCTTGCATGACCGCCGCGTCGAACCGAGGACGAAACCCGTCGCCAGTGTGTTGAAGATCCGCCACCCAGGCCCGGGCCAAGGCACTGTCACCGAGAAATTCGGTGGCATCGGCCATTGATCCGAAGGGCGTGGGCCACGAGCGGAAGAATGCACCCAAAGCCCCTGCCTCCTCCAGGTCCCCGCCGTGCACGTCGGCTTCCAGCAGCACCAGACCGGCCACCCGCTGAGGGTGTGCAGCGGCGGTGAGCAACGCAGTGTGCGCTCCCATGGACTGACCCACCAGCACCACGGGATGACTCGAGGCGACCACATCGATCACCGCTGCGACGTCGTCGACGAAAGCCTGCCGGCCCATGTCCGACGGCACGCGGGTGCTGTGTCCGTGCCCACGCTGATCCACCAGCACACACCGGTACTCGGGCCACAGCGCTTCGGCCGAGGGAATGAACTCCTGCGCGCTGCCGGCCAGCCCGTGCAGGAACACCACCACCGGGGCGTTGCCGCCGGTGTCCAGATAACTGATCCGCGTCCCCGACTGTCCCACCGTCTCCCGCGAGAACTTCATAGCCTTGATCCTCCATCAGGAACCGGTGCAAGACAGGGCATGGCCATGGGCTCAGGTCAGGCTCATGCCTCCGTCGGTGGTGATGACCTGACCGGCGACCCACACTCCCTGGTCGGTGGCCAGCCACCCGATCAGCCGCGCGGGATCTCTCGGGTGCCCCCAGCGGCCGAAGGGGGTGGCCTGTCGCCATGCCTCGATCTCTTCCAGGGAGCGGTCGGTGGTTCCGGGGTCGAGGTAGCCGGTGTTGACCGGGCCGGGGTTGATGGTGTTCAACACGATTCCGAGCTCGAGCAGTTCCGCGGCCACCGTGGGTGTTACCTCTGCCAGAGCGGCCTTGCTGGTGGCGTAGGCGACCTCACCGCGCATCGGCCCCTCGCCCTGGCCCGAGGTCATCCAGAACACCCGGCCGGCCGTCCGTTCATCGACCGGCCCGGCCCTTTCGATGCGGTCGCCGGGCCGCGCTGAGGCGGATCGAGCAGTCGTGGCGGCGTGGCGGTGGGCGAAGTGCCGGGTCAGCAGCAGGGTGGAGCGGGTGTTGGTGTCCCAGAAGGCGTCCAGGGTCTCGGCGGTCATGTCCAGGATGGACCCGTCGCCGCCGCTGCGGGCGTGGTTGCAGACGAGGATGTCCAGGCGCCCGGTCAGGGCGTGGGCCTGCTCGACGAGGTTTTCAGCGGTGTCCGGGTCCCTCAAGTCCGCGGAGACGTCGCCGGCGAGGGCACCATCGTGCAGAGCGGCCCGGATGCCGGCGCGTACCGCATCGAGGTCGTCATCGCCCCAGGGCTGGTCCGCGTCATGGGGGCTGTAGTGGTGGAAGAACACACTGGCCCCCAGGGAGGCGAGCTCAACGGCCACCGCGTAACCGATGCCGCGGCGGCGGGAAACCCCGGTGACCAGAGCGGTTCTGCCCCGCAGCGGGCGTGTGGAAGAAGCGTGAGCCATGGTGGTGCTCCTGACGTACTCGAGGATTCGTCGTTCACAGGGCAGGCGCTCACACCGTCTTCATGGTGGGGAACCTATCAGTGACCACCGCTGCGGGCGGTGCGTCACCCAGGTGAGTGTCAACCGGTGGCCAGCACCCGGTCACGATCGCGGCGGTACATCGCGGCGTGCTCGGCGAAGTCGTCCCGGCCGGTCTCGGCGGCTCGTGCGTCGGTGAACGCCGCGAGCTCTTCCAGCCGTGCCGCCACCGCGGCCAGCAGCTCCGCGGGCTCGTAGGGCATCTCGTAGGAGTCGATCAGCAACTGTAAGCGGCCCGCACGGTCGGGTGTGGGCGGGCCGCCGTCGTGCGCGTCATCGGTCAGCGGCACCAACCGGTAGGCCAAGTAGGCCAGGTCCCAGATTCGCGGGCCCGGGGAGGCGGTGTCGAAGTCGATCACCCCGCGCAGCTGGCCGTTGCGGAACACCAGATTGTACGGAGCGAAGTCGTTGTGACAGATCACCTCAACCGGGTGGTGGGTGGGCAGCTGCCAGACCAGGTCCTCCCCCACCAGCGCGGTGGACGCGTCGTGGATCCGGCGCATCAGCTGCGCTGCCGCCACCAGGACCGTATCCGCCCACACCCACTCGGACAACGGATAACCGGGCACCACCCCGACGATGTAGGACAGGACCTCCCGACCGTCCTCGTCCACCCCGCGAGACTCCGGAACCTCGGTGACCCCTTCCGCCCGCAACCGGACCAGTAACTGGTGCACCGCCGTGGTCCAGGGCCCGACAGTGCGACGGACAGTGTCGTCGACCCGCACGACGGTGGTGGAGTTGCCGCCGGTCAACATCTCCTCTTCCATGGCACGACCCTATCCGGAGGGCCTCAGCCGAGCCGGCGACCCAACTCCCGGGTGACGTGGGTAACCGCATTGGTGTACATGTTCCGCTCCTGTTCGGTCAGGTCGGGGCGGCCAGCCAGGAGGCTGCGGTGGTGCAGGGACGTGAGGAACCGTTCGTAGATCTCCCAGGCGTCACGGCGGACCAGCACCTCGTCGACGGTGCCCGTGGCCGCCCGGTGCTCGCTGGCCGCCAGGTAGGCCTCGACCAGGTCCCGGGTCTGGGCCCGGGTCATGGGCAGGTGCCACGGGTCCACGGTGATCTGCCCGCCGAGATAGGCGAGGTCCTGGGCGGGGTCCCCGATCTCCGACCACTCCCAATCGATGTAGCGCACCCCGGTGTCCCCGTCGACGAGGATGTTGGGCAGCAACAGATCCCCGTGGATCACAGCGAAGGACTCCAACCGGTCAAAGGTCTTCTGTGCGCCGCGCAGATACGCCCCCACTTCCCGCGCCAGTCGTGTCACGTCGGGCTCGGCCAGCACGGCCGGGTGGTTGTCCGCCCACCAGTCCAGCCCGGCAGTGAACTGTCCGTCGATGTCCACCTTCGCCCGGCGCTCTCCCGTCTCGGCGGTGAGGTCTCCGCAGCGCTCGAAGCGCTGGGCATGCAGGCGAGCCATCTGCTGGACGTGGGCCCGGATCAGGGCCGGGGTCCACTCCCCCGGTGGGAGGACACGGCCGGGCACGAAGGTGACCACCATGTACGGGGCGCCCAACGGGTTGTCCGCCGACTCCTCGAGCACCAGCGCCTGCGGTCCGATACCGGCCAGGACCAGGCCGAGTCCGTGGAACTCCTCCCGCATCGGCCGCGGCAGCTCCTCCACCGGACGCCGGGCGATCCGCACCACCACCCGTTGCCCGCCGGCCTCCAGCAACCACGCCGCGAAGCTCTCCCCCTGCCCCAGCAGACGCACCTCGTCACCGTCTCCGGGTGACGAGCCCAGGCCGACCGCGGCCGGGGCCTGACCGGCCAGACGAGTCAGTCGATCAGCCATGGACGGATGCTCAGGACGGGAGAGACTCATAAGCACAGTCTGCCCGCCACCTCGCCTGGCCGGAGAACCGCTGTTACAGCTCTGCGGCATTGAGGAACCCCAAGCGGGCCCGGATGCGCCCGTGCGGTGCGCCCGCATCCAGGCCGGGTTGTCATGCCCGTTTACCCCGTG